>JAFRJH010000243.1 GCA_017432385.1 Kiritimatiellia bacterium | reverse complement strand
GCTTTGTATTTGCGGCGGTTCTCGTGCTGCTGTCCGTAGCGGCCCTGGCGGCGACTCTGCTGCTGTCCCCAAGGGCTGCGGCTTCCCGGACCGCGGATCAGGCGCTGGAGAAGGAATACGGCGTCTTCGGCACCAACGTCTTCGACTCGGTCCTCGGCGCGCGGCTCGAGACGCACAAGTCGCTTCGCGCCTGCGACATCAGGCGCACTCTCTCCAGCCTCCCGCAGATTCGCCACAACCGCTTCGTGGACGAGCTCAACCGCCAGCTCGACACGTCCCCGCGGATGATGGAGCTTTCCAAAGACGACAGGCAGAAGGTGCGCGACGGAATCAAGAAGAACATTCTGAACGGAATCGACCTCGCGAAGTGCAAGACGGCGGGGGATGTCGCCGCCGCCGCGCAGAAGCGCATCGAGTCCGCCCTGAACGCCGTCCGCCTCGAGGAAGGCGGACTGGAAACATCGGATGTCGGGTCGCGCGAGAAGCTTTCTCGCGAGACGGGGAGCCGAGAGGCCACGGGACTCAGGAACCTGGACCCCGCCTTCGGAAAGAAAGAGACGTCAGTCGCCGATCTCATCAAGCGCGGACTTCTCGGCGCGGGCATGCGCGTGAACCGCTCGGGGACGAACCCGGTCCTTCTCGAGAAGCTCAAGACCAACGGCGTAGAGCCGGGCTTCATCTACCGCAGCGACTGGTCCGAGGACGACACGCGAGGCCTGATGGCGGACCCCGGCTCGCCGGCGAGCCTCAAGGAGCTCGACCACCTCAAGGAGTGCTATCCGGAACTGGCGCGCAAATGCGAGGGCAAGTCGGTCCGGGAGCAGATCATGCTCGCCGGGTTCTGCCACTCCGCCGGCATGGCGGCCGTCGCGGAGTTCGCGCTGCAGGACGCCGCCCAGAACATCGTCGCCGGCGGCGGGAAGGTCGCCTCCGGCTACGAATTCAAGGCGCTCGCCGAGGGGCTGAAGAACCACTTCTCCGGAGAGGAGCTCAAGCGGATCGCCGACGGCACGGCGAGCAAGGCGGTCGTCAAGGAGGCCAAGCAGTATCTCTTCGCCCAGATTCGCGACGCGGTGATGAACGTAAAGCCAGGCAGCGACTTCCACGGGCTCTCGCCGATCTTCAAGCACTTCTCCGACCGCGCGATCGTGAAGCTCGACTACAACGAGAGCACGAAGTTCTCGAGCGGCGACAGCGCGCACGCGGGGACCTTCATGCGCCCTGAGCGCGTGGCTCTGAACCGCAAGATGGGACAGCTCTACCGCTTCACATCGCGCCAGTCGGCCGACACCATCTCCGCCGGCGCCGTCACCGAGGCGCTCGCCAACGACCTCACGCGCATCGCGGGCGTTCCCTCGCAGGAGCTGGAGATCGTGCGCGGCCAGTATTCCGACGGACACCCGAAGATCATGCTCGCCGCGAAGTTCGCGAACGGCTACAAAGACCTCGAAGCCGGGATGCTCAAGGACGGCCGCGTCGTGAAGCCGAAGGACGCGCCCCCCGGCACGGAAATGGAGAAGCTCGGCAAATACAAGGCGTTCTTCCTCGTCACAGCCGACCGCGACGGCATCGGCAAGCGCGGACAGAACAAGGGCTTCGTCGGCGGACGGTTCTTCGCCATCGACCCTGGACACTCTTTAGAGGGCAACGGCAAATACCTTGAGGTCTCCTCCGACCTCTCCTTCAAGGACACGTACGGACGCAGCTCCAAGCCGCGCTTCAACAACTTCTCCGTCTTCGACGACGACACGTTCTTCTCCAAGATGGAGGGCGTCGTCAACTTGCGGCAGCTCGTGCAGAGCGGCGCGTTCAAGAATGTTTTCGAGGACTACCGCAGGGCCTTCAATCCAAAGGAGGCCGGCATCTCCGACGCCGAGAAGGCGCTGCGAGAGAAGGTCGTCGCAGACATCGACAAGAAAGAGGCGGAGTTCAACGAGTCGATGAAGAAGATCCTCGACGTCTCCGACAACAACCTGCAGCTCTACGACGACCTCGCTGACGCGGGCTTGGCCATGCAGAAGGGCGCCATCGAGAACGTCGCCAACCTCGAGAAGCTCACTTCGCCGACGACGTGGACGAGCAAGAAGGGCAAGGTTGCGCTGGAGCACCTCGAGGTCATCCCGGAGAGCCGCGTCCCGTGGAAGGCCGCGGTCAAGGGCGACGACATCGTCTACTACTGCGAGAAGCACCTTTCCCACGAGACGAAATCGCTTCTCGAAGGCATCGCGAAAAGCTGCGGGGCGCGTTTCGAGAGCGATGCGCTCGGCCTCTCTCGGCTCGTCGTCCCCAAGGACAAGGCCGAGGCCGTCTTCGCGGCGTTCTCCGAAACGAACGTCCAGAAGCTCACGCACCCCGACGAATACGCGGCGCGCCTGAATGGCGGCGACGGCCTCAAGGAGGCGAAGACCTGGAAGCCCGTGCCCTACAAAGCGCCGGGCGCCGACCCGCGTCCGCTCCTCGATCCCGCGCAAATCCCCGAACTGCTTGACGTGCCGATCGAATACGGCGGCAGGGAGATCGTCGTCCAGATCCCCAAGGTCCACGTCCAGGACCTGGTCGTCACGCGCTCGCACGTCCACCGTCCGCGCACCGTAGGCGAGCTGAGGCATTTCGTCGCCATGCAGATCAAGCGCGGCAACGAGGTGCTCGGCGCGCTCCAGAGCGGCAAGACGAATCTCTTCGAGCCGACGCGCGAGAACATCGTCGCGCTCACGTGGTCGATTCACGCCGCCGCGCTCAGGAAGGGCGAGTTCATGTATCGCGGGTCGTTCTCGATCGAGGACAGGGACGGCAGCATCGCGCGCTGGCTCGACCGCGCGAGCGGCGTGTATCTGCGCACCTCGACCCACGCGAAGCCCTATCAGAGAATGAAGGTGGACGGACACCTCAACATGCCGCGCGGGTACGATGTCCCGAGCGGAGCGGGCGGACTCCTCAACGGGATGCGGACATTCCACTACTTCACGATCCCGGACACCGACGGCATCAAGAACGGCGGCGATGGCAGCGGCCCCGGGCGGCGGCTGTTCCTCAAGTGCGAGACCTTCGGAATCTTCGCCTCGACGGCGCACCTCCATCCGTTCAACAAGGCCGACGCCAAGGGCGACGGGATGAAGACGCGCGGCTACCGGCCCGGCGACATCATCGAGTCGATCCAGCACGGCGCCTCGCTCTTCAAGTCGTTCTTCACGCCCAAGGAGGCGCACGGCATCCGCAAGGAGAACCTCACGTCCGCGCAGAAGACGGCCATCCTTGCCGCGAAGAGCAGGCTGGAAGACCTCGGACTCGGCGGCCAGGGCGAGATGCTCGTAGCCGAAAAGGTCCTCGACGGCGGCGGCATCAAGACTCTGACGGACAACGTCGGCTACATTCTTGAAAAAATGATGCCGGAGGACGAGGAGAAGCGCACCGCGCTGATGTCGGTCTTCGACGACCTGCTCGCCGGATTCGCCGACGCCACCGCCGCCGTTGGCGGCGAGATCGCCAACCGCATCGGAAACGAAATCATGATCGACGCGAAGGACCTGATGTGATGAGCGCGATTTTGGTATCATTTCACGCTGGTTTTTTGTAGAACAGGCAACTGCAGCGCGCGAAACGGCAAACCTTTCAACTTTTCAACCGGAGACAACCATGGAACTCAAGGAACTGGCATCCGCCTTCGCGGCGAAACTGGGCATCGACGGGCTGACGGTGCAGGACGGCGCCTGCGCCCTGGAGATCGACGGCATCCCTCTGCAGATCGCGGAGACGGGCGCCGGAAGGGCGCTGGTGGCGACCGCCGTCGTGGGATCGCCGCCACCGGAGAAGACCGAGGCGTTTCTGGAGCTGCTGCTGGAGGCGAACACGGAGACGCTCGGGTCGCAGGACCGGGCCCTCGGGAAGCTTCACGCCACCGGCGAATTGGTGCTGCAGTGGCGCATCCCGACCCGCGATCTGGAGCTGGACGGCTTCTGCGCGGAGCTCGAGACGTTCGTGAACCAGGTCGAGCAGTGGCGGCTGGCGCTGGAGAACTTCCGTCCCGCCGCGGAAGAGGCCGCCGCCCGGGAAGATGAGGTCCCCGCGCTGGGCTTGCCCGCCTCCGGCTTCATCAGCGTCTAACGTCTCTGCGTCGTCAACCTTTCAACTTTTCAACAGAAGACATCCATGGCACTCGACATCAACGGATACAACGATACGTTCAGGGCGTTCACTGACTTCGCGGCGCATGCGAAGTCGGGTTCGACATTCGCGCAGATCAGCGGCGAGAAGAACGAAGCCGCCGGCTCCAGTCCGCTCGCGGGCCGGACGATCGTCGCGAAGACCTCGTTCGACTTCATCGGCAACGTCGGACGCTTCGAGACATCGCGCGACGTGAACAACAAAGTGCGCGCGCTCTTCAAGCAGGCTATCGCGGATATGTTCGGCGGCCCCGAAAAGATCCCGCCGAGCGTCCAGGACGCGATGAAGCTCGAGGACTTCGGCAAGGGCAAGCCGCTCACCGCGCGGCGCATCATCGCCGTCAAGAACGCCATCGATGCGGACGGTACGGCGAAGGCGCTCTCGAAAAAGCAGGACATGGAATCTGTCAAGCCGGAGACGTTGGCCATCGCGAAGGAGGCGGGATATGTCAAGAGCGAACTGCCGAAGCTGGCGCGGGCGACGCAGTTTCTCGCCAAGGCGACGGGCATGGACGAGGCCGCCGCGATGCGCGAGGTCGCCACGCCCGGCTCGAAGGCGAATCGCCTGATGGACTACGGCGGGCGCTTCATGGAGAACGCCGAGAACTTCAAGGAAGGCCTGCGGCTTATCGATCTTTTCCAGTCGTGGCATGAAAATCTTTCCGCATCCGTGGCCGACATCAGAAAGACCGGCTCGTCGCTGGGAGGCCGCGACTAGGCGTCCGCCGACACGCCCTCGAAACTGAACGCGGAAACCTGCGTCAACGGAAAGACCAGGATC
>JAFRJH010000242.1 GCA_017432385.1 Kiritimatiellia bacterium | reverse complement strand
CGGGAGGGAGCCCGGCGCGACGAGGGAGATCTTCGGCGAGAGTCCGACGACCTGCTTGATGGCGTCGAGGACGCGCCTGCGGACGGCTTCCATGGCCGACATCGAGTCGGACATGGAGGCCTGCGTCACCTCGACCTTGATTTCGAAGCGGTCCATCGTGTCGGTGGACGAAAGCTCGATCATGTAGTGCGGCGCGACCTCCGGCACCTTCATCAGGCACGCCTCGATCTGGCTCGGGAACACGTTGACGCCGTGGATGATGAGCATGTCGTCCGAGCGTGCGTGGACGCGGTCCATCACGCGCATCGTGCGCCCGCACGGACATGTCCCCGTCTGCAGACGCGAGAGGTCGCGCGTGCGGTATCGGACCATCGGCGTGCCGCGGCGGTCGAGCGTCGTGAACACGAGCTCGCCCTCCTCGCCGTCGGGAAGGACCTCAAGCGTGTCGGGGTCGATGATCTCGGGGTAGAAGTGGTCCTCCCAGACGTGCAGTCCGTGGCAGTGCTCGCAGTTGCCGGCGACGCCCGGACCGGCTATCTCGGTGAGCCCGTAGATGTCGTGGGCCTTTCTCCCGGATATCTGCTCGATTCGCGCGCGGATCTCGTCCGTCCAGGGCTCCGCGCCGAAGACGCCGTGCTTCAGCTTCGTGTCGCGGCGGAAGTCGACCCCGAGCTTCTCGGCGACGGTCGCGAGGTGGAGGAAGTAGCTCGGGGTGCAGCAGATGACCGTCACGCCGAGGTCCTTCATGAGCATGATCTGCTTTTCGGTGTTGCCGGCGCTCGTCGGCAGGACCGCGCAGCCGAGCTTCTCCGCGCCGTAGTGCGCGCCGAGCCCGCCCGTGAAGAGCCCGTAGCCGTAGGAGACCTGGACGACGTCGTCCTTCGTGATGCCGTACATCGCCATGCAGCGCGCGACGCCATCGGTCCAGATCGCGACGTCCTCCTTCGTCTGGGGGATGCAGATCGGCTTGCCTGTCGTGCCGGACGAGCAGTGGAAGCGGTTTATCTCCGACATCGGCGCGGCGGTGAGGCCGAGCGGGTACTCGTCGCGGAGGTCGGTCTTCTTCATGAAGGGGAACTTGCCGAGGTCCTTGAGCGTCACGAGGTCGCGTGGCTTCACGCCTTTTTCGTCGCAGCGGCGGCGGAAGAGCGCCACGTGCTCGTATTCATAGGGGATGAGCTCCTGGAGCTTCGCGAGCTGGATCTTGCGGAGCTCGGGGATGGGCATGTAGTCTGGTTTTGAAACTGGGTTCATTCTGCTTTATGTTGTGTGTTGTGCTGTGCTGTATGTCGCCGGCGCGAGACGCCGGAACTGCGGCGGGCTTCAGGATTTCCGTCTCGCGCCGAACGCCGCCCGTCCGCCGCTGCCGCCGCTAAATCGGTCGTCAAGGGCGTCGAGAAGGGTCTTCATCTGCCCGTCGGTGCCTATGGTGATCCTGATCCGGTCGCCGGTGAGCGGGCCCGGGACGTAGCGCACGTATATATCCCTCGACTTGAGGTACTCGAAGACGTCCGCGGCCTTCGCGGGGGCGGGAGGCTTCGCGAAGACGACGTGCGTCTCGCTCGGCAGCACGTCCCATCCGCGCCGCCCCAGCTCCTTCGCGAAACGTCCGCGCGTCTTTACCACCATCGCCACGGTCCTGCGGTGGTACGCGCGGTCCTTGAACGCGGCGAGGGCGACCGCCTGGGCCACGGCGTCGACGTTGTAGGAGTCCTTCACCTTGTAGAGCGCACCTATGAGGTCCTTCGGGCCGATGCAGTATCCGACGCGCATTCCGGCGAGGGAATAGCTCTTCGAGAAGGTCCGCATCACGATCACGTTGCGGTTCCCGGGCGCGGTCGCGAGCTTCATGCAGTTCCCGCTCGCGAAGTCCGCGTACGCCTCGTCTACGAGCAGCACTCCGCGGCGGAAACGCCGCGCGCAGGCGGCGACCTCGGATACGGGCTTCATGACGCCCGTCGGCGCGTTGGGGTTGGTGAGCAGGAACAGGGAGACCTTTGGGTCGTCCGCTTCCGGCGTCCACGGCACGTCGCGTATCGCGGCCAGCGTCTTGTAGAGCGAGTAGCTCGGGTCGAGCGAGCCGATCTTCTCGTCGTTTTCGACGAACGCCCTGGCGGCGAGGGAGAGTATCTCGTCCGAGCCGTTCCCGACGAACACGCGGTCGGGCTCGGTGCCGTTCGCCTTCGCGATCGCGGCGCGCAGCGCGGCGAACTCGGGATCCGGGTAGCGGCGGAGGCGGTCCGGGTCGAAGCCGGCCAGGACCTCCGCGCACCTTGGGGACGGCGGGTACGGGTTCTCGTTTGTGTTGAGCTTGACGACGCGCTTCGACCTGGGCTGCTCTCCCGGGGTGTACGCGACTAGTCGTCTGACGGGGTCGGTGATTCGCATAAAAGTTTTTCCTTGTCCTGGACGGGGATTTTGACGAGCTCTGCGCTGCTGTGGCAGGCGTGGCGCTTCAGGAGGAAGAAGAGGACTGACTCGTCGGTCGTGTAGCTCACGAGGTCTCCGAAGCTGTCCGCTCCCTCCTTGCGCATTGCATAGTCGAGGAGCCGCATGTTGTTCTCGAGCGTGACAGTCCGGCGGAAGAGCTTGCAGGAGCATCCGTTCGGATTGTGGGGGTTGCCCGAGGCTATGGGGATTATGTTGAAAAGATACCAGCCCGTGTTCACTATGTCCACGACGCTCCTGTCGCCCTCGTGGCTTATCCGCACCGAGGCGCAACCGGACGCCGCAAGCGCCAGTGCCGCAACTGCCGCGAGCCGCTTCACCGCGCCACCCCCGAAAGCTGGATTTCGCGATATGTCAGCAGATACGGCACGGGAAGAGGCAGGTTGAGCCCCGGAATCTCCAGCATCACCGACTCACGAGTCGTGTAGGAGAGGTCGCGGACATCGGGCTTCCCGATGTCGTTCGCGTGCATCATGAACCGCCTCTGCACCTTGTCAAGCGTCACGTCGTCGCGGAACATCACCCACGGCAGCCACCTGTTCTCGTTCGCATTGCCGTTCGCGACTGGAATGAAGTGGAAGAGATACCATCCGTAGTTGCTAACCAGGATGTGCTCGTCGCCCGTCCGCGCCACATGTCCTGTGTCAATGGATAAGCAACCGGTGAGACATAAAGTCGCACAGGCGAGGAAGATTGGCACTATTGATGTCGCACAGATGCGCATACTGAAGGATATTATATACATTATTTCGCGCGCGCGCAAGGGGGGCAAGGACTGGAGTTTACCCATTTTTCAGTTTCTGGCGAGGCGAAACAGATCGCCGCGCGTTGAAGGCGCAAAAAACGCGGCACCTCTCCGCTG
>JAFRJH010000241.1 GCA_017432385.1 Kiritimatiellia bacterium | reverse complement strand
TGCCGCCATTGATCGTGCAGTCGCCCGTAATGGCGAGCGCGGCAAATGAGCCGCTTTCGTACGTCGTCTGAAGCTCGATTGTGCCGGTGAATGTGGAAGCCTGCTCCCACGCGGCGACGGTGTGCGTCGCGGCGGCGTCCCAGATGCAGCGCGCGCTCGAGAAGTTGCCGTCGAAGAGAATCTCGTCCGTCGCGACCGGCGCGCCGGCGGGCGACCAGTTGGCGGCGTCGGAGGCATTGCCGTCCGCCGTCGCAGTCCAGGTCTTCTTCCCGGCTGGCGCAGCAAGATTGAGAAGCGTGAGCGTTGCCGCATTCGACGCGGGAAGCTCGTAGTTGCCCGCCGCCAGCGCGACGGTGATCGCGACGTCCGCCGTCACGTCGCCGTCCATGAGAGGCTTCACGGGAAGAACTGCGCTCGTCTCGTTCGCAGGAATCGTTACCGCGACAGGTGCTTCCCATGTCGTTCCCTCGGTACCCGCGCTTCCGGAAATCGTGTAGGTCACCGTAAGCGGGAACGGATCGGCGGCGGCGCGCAACACGGTGACTCCGCCCGCGACGAGCCTGTATTCGTTCGCGTCCGTTGTCGCGCCGAGCGAAAGCGCACCGGTGTAGATCACGCCGGCGGTCTTCTCGTCCGCGCCGTTGGCGTTTTCCGCGAGCACGGAAATCTGATACGTATTGTCAGCCGTCAGACCGGAGACGGAAACGGTTTCGGTCGTGCCGGCCGCAACGGCGGTCGCGAAGGCGTTGGTCGCGGGAACGGAAGCGCCATCGGCGGCAATCCACGACATTGTATCTGCCGTATTCGCCGACTCCTCCGCCGAGATCGAGTAGGTTGCCGCGCCTGTGCGCGCAAGCGAGACGGCGCCGAGCTGCGGGGCGCCGGAAGGCGTGTAGACCGCGACATCGCCCAGATGCGTGCCGGCGGCGATTTCGTCGACGAGGACGCGGCCGCTGTTCGTCTGGTAGATGCCGTCTACGAACATCGTCTGAACGGCCGAGCCCGTGATGCCTGAGGCGTCGACGTCCTTGACCGTCCACACGAAGGACTTGTCGTAGTCGGCGATCGGCGCCGCGTAGGCGCAGGCGGTTCCTTCGGAGTAGTCGATGCCGACGATGCAAAGGTAGGTGGTGCCGGCGGTCACGCTGCCGATGAGCGTCTTCTCGGTCATTCCGTTGCCGTCCCCCTTGCCCACATCGAAATGGAGCGCGACCGTCGAGCCCGTTCCGACGAAGCGGACGCGGAACCCGGTCTGCGTCATGGCCAATCCGTTGTCGTACTTGTTCTCGGCGGCCCGGCATGTGAGACCGGCGGCGGCGTAGCGGTCTGTATAGTCTTTCATCTTGCTGAAAGCGGCCGACTCGATTTTCATCAGACAGCGGTAGTAGAGCGTCCCAGCGGTCGGCATGGCGGAAGTGATCTTGCGGTTCTTTCCGCGAATCTGGCTTGAGTAGGAAGAGTCCAGCCAGCCGACGCTGCCGCCGCGGGCCGTGAATTGGTCGCCCGTTCCGTCCGCGAAGGCGTCGGGCAAGGACAGCCCGTTGTTTCGGAACGTGAAGACGACGCCGGAGGCGTCGCTCCACGGATAGTTTTTGGAAACTCCCGTCGTCCAAGCTTCGCCTTTGGCGTTATCACTCTGGAGCTTGTGCGTGTCGGAAGAGGACATGTACGGCGTGCGGCCCTGCTCGTCGGCTACCGTCGCGAAGCCGTCGTAGAGCAGCAGGTCGGCCCTTGCCGTGGACGCGACGAAACCAGCGGCAAACGTGACGCAGAGAACCAAGTAACGCATTATTTTCATAGTTTCGGTCCTTTCAAGCGCATCCATTATACCACAACAACAATCCAAATGCACTACTCAAACGAGTAATACAATGTCCAAATGAGCGGTGCGCGTATCGTCAAGGCTCCTGCCGCAGGGCGACGGGACCGATCAGGCCGGAGGGAAGGAGCTTATCTTCCTTGGACCAGTGTTTCCACGTCGTGAACGTGTGGCGTCCGGTTGGGGAGCGTTTCCCCTCCTTGACCCAGTCCGGAATCCTGACGATGGCGATCTGGCGTCCCGAGCCCGTCCATTCGCAGTCATCCGGATAGAGGACATCGTCGCCGATCAGGCGGTTGGGCCAGAGGTTCGTCACCTTCACCTCAAGCGAAAACGCGCCGGCCTTCGCGCCGAGCGCATCAGTTATGTCCACCTGGTAGGGCGGACGCCAAAGAACCGGGAAGTTCTTGCCGTTGACCTTCACCTCCGCGAAGTTCTTCACCTTCCCGAGGTCGAGGACCGTGCGCGCGCCGGCCTTCGGCGCGAAGGCGACGCGCTTTTTGTAGGTCGCCGTCCCCGAGAAGTAGCGGATGTCGTTGTCGGCGACGTCCTTCCAGTCGGCGAGGGCGTCCCACGTGACGGTTTTGACCGCCGCGCCGCCCGAATACCAGTCCGTCGGGAACGAGACCTGCCAGGGGCCTTCCACTGCGACGGACGAGAGAGCCTCAGGACGCTTCGGGGCCTTTGCCGACTTGACCTTCGCTGCGCGGCGGAAGACGACGAAAGCCGATCCGCTCGGCTGGAAGTCGAAGCTGACGAACGTGCGGCCGTTCTCCTCGCGCCACTCCTCGGCGTCGCGCACCGTCCCCTTCTCAGCGTCCCATATCTCCGGCTGGCGACCGGCCTCACGGAACGAGACCTCGAACGTCTTGCGCGCGGCGTTGTTGAGCGCGACGAAATACCAGTCGGCACCGGCGCCGCGGCGGTGGATGCTCGCGAAGCCGTCTTTGCGGGCAGCTCCGGAGACGACGACGTCCGGCGCGACGCCGAGCCTTTTGAGCGCCTCTGCGCCGTCGCACTCCATCACGCCCTTCGCCCAGACCTTGTCGACAAGGGCCTTTACGCGTCCGTCGGCCTTGGGATACCCAACGAGGCCGGGCGCGCGCACGGGCTTGCGCGTGCAGCACACCTTCGCGCCCGCGTCGAGGAGCCGTCCGACGTTCGCAAGCATCTTCTCGCTCATCGTGTCCGTCGGCGGAAGGATGAGCAGCGCGTAGCTGACGCCGCCCGGAACGACCACGCGGCCGTTCACGACCTTGAGCGCGTACATCGCCTTCGTCGCGCAGACGTCCCAGTCGTAGCCGTCCGGCAGCTTCAGCGCGCTCGCGCCCGCGCCGTCCGTGTTGCCGCCCTGGTTGGGCGCCTCCTCGCCGCAGAAGAGAAGAGCGTCCGCCACGAACGTCCCCTCCTGGAGCATCCACTGGCAGCGGGCCTGGTAGCGGAACCACTCGCCTGCGAGCGGCCACCACGTCTGGGTGCGGTCGAGGTGCATGCCCCACTTGCCCATCGTCATGCCGGGGAGGTATTGGCTTCCGGGCCAGGGCTGGTGCGTGAAGCGGTGGTAGACGATGCGGTTGACGCCTTTTGCGTAGGCGCGGTCCCCCTGCGCCTTGATCGAGAACGGCGTCGTCTGCCAGCGTCCGCCGTTCGACGGATCCGCGGTGAAGGACTCCGTCGCGACGTAGCAGCGGCCCCACACGTGCGAGAGGTAGGAGACGTACTTCGCGTTGCCGACCCCGGTGCAGTGGTCGCCTGACGCGGCGTTGGACCAGAACTCGCCCATCGGCACGTCCACGGCCTCGCCGTACTGGAGGTTGTCGGCGGGGCAGTTTCCGTACGGCTCGAGGTAGAGCTTGAGGCCATGGTCGTGGCAGAGCTTGGCGAGGCGTCCGGAGTAGTTCTCGGCGAAGAGGTCCGCGACGACGCGGCGGAAGTCCTCGAGGAAGCGCTCGCTGCGCTCGACGCTCCCGACGACGCGCCCCGTGAAGACGGGGAGCCAGGGAACCGGCGAATATCCCATGCGCTTCCGGAACTCCTTCTCGAGGCCCTGCGTCCAGTTCTGCGAGCCCACCTCGTAGGAGTCGACGAGGATGGAGTTGAAGCCGCTCTTCACGTCGCCGGCGAGCTTGCCGAGGTGGTCGCACAGGCGCGTCACGTACTGGTCGAAGTGGTAGTCCATCGCGGAAGCGGAGAGCTTGTCCACCTCGAGCCCGACGCCGAACTTGGAGGCGGGGTGGTTCTTCCGTCCGTTGCAGATATAGCCGAAGCGAAGCACCGTCCAGTCTCCCGCGGGCGCGTTCCACTCGAGCGTCCCGTCGGCGGCAAGGCGGTCCGTCAGCTCTACGACGTCGCCGACGACCTGACCGGCGGAAGCCGGAACCGCGTCGCGCTCGAACACTCCGCGCATCTCGAACGTCTTCGCCGCGACGTTCGACAGCCGCACGCACCGCTCGGGGCGGAACTCCTTCAGCTTGACGTTCGCCTTCGTCTTGAACTCGATCTTGAACGCGCGCGCCTTCACGGGCTTCGGGAAACGGTGGTAGCGAAGCCCCCTGTCCATCGCGCCGGACTTCACGATGCTGTCGGTGTACTTGTCGACCTGCGCGAAGGACTGTCCGTCAGAGGAGGCTGAGATCGTCACCTCCGCATCGGCGTTCCAGCCGCCTCCTTCAAGCCTGAACGAGACGCCCTCGGCTGTGAACGGCTCGTCGAGGTCGGCACGGGCCGCAAGGCCGTCGCAGGACGACTTCGCCGCGGGGGACGCGGCCGACTCGGCGGACGGCGTGCGGAACGCCACGACCGCGATGTCCTCGTAGAAGCCGTTGTCGTTCTTCGTGCGCGGCAGCTTGCCCTTGAAGGCCTTCGGACCCTTCACGGGCGTTTCGGTGAAGACGATCCTCTTCATTCCGTTGGACGGCATGTTCCAGGGTCCGCCAGAGCTGGACCAGCCGGAGCAGTTGGGGATGCAGATCTCGAGTCCGAGCCTGCGCGCCTCGGCGGCCGCGTGCCTGAACATGTCGAACCACTCCGGCGAGTTGAAGTCGAGTCCGCCCGGCGGAATATCGCAGCCGGCGTCGAACATCTGCACGCCGCCGATCCCGGCCTTCGCAAGCGCCTCGAAGTCGCAGGTGATGCCCTCCTTCGTGACGTTGCCGTTCATCATGTGGTACCACGTGTGCGGCTTCGCGGAGTCTGGAGGATTGAGAAACCCATCTTCCAGGGAAAGCGCGTTCGCCGTCAATACGCAGAGTGCGCCTGCCGCAAACGGCAGGACACGTCCGAAAGTGCATAGGCTCTTCATACGGCGTAGTATATCAAAAATACCGTCATGAGGTCATCAGCGGACCACGACGGCGAACCCGCCGCCTCTCACGACGAGCGCACCGCCCGTCGCCGAGTCGACGACATAGCCGCCGAGCTTGTCCACGGTGTATGTGCCGGACACGAGCTTCTCCTCCCCGAGCTTCGCCGTCCGGACGGTGAGCGTCTTGCCGTTGAGGTCGAGCGTACTGTGCTCCGCAATCGAGATTGATCCCGCGCGAGCCCTGTCGACTGTGACAAAGACATGCGCGCCGCCGCCGATCTCGAGCGAGACTTTCCGCAGGTCATCATTTTCGCCGCCGTGGCGCGTGGACGGGAACGCGGTGAAGTCGTTCGTGCACACGGTCGTCCAGTTCACGGTCGCGTTGTTCTGGAATATGCGGACCACACCAGCACCTTCCTTCTGCTTTCCGTCCTGAAGGTAGACCGTTCCTGCCGTGGAATGGTGGAAACGCAAGTCGTTGCTGCCTCCGCCCATGTAGGAGACGCCGCGGGCCTGGATGTTCGCCATCCACGCCTCAGAGAACGTCGCACCGTTGTCTGTCAGGCGCACCGAAACGCGTCCGCCGCCCGGATAGAGGTGGTAGTTGTTGTCGGCATCCCACTGACCGCCCTGATTTCCGTTCGCCGTGATCTTGCCGGACCCGGCAAGCGAGCCGGCCGTGATGTTTATGGTTCCGGGGGCGCCGTGCCAGTGTCCGCCGATGGCGTCCGCGCTCGCCGTGCCATCCAGCGTGAGCGAGCCCTTCACCGTCAGGAGCGCTACGCCGCTGCCGTACCTGTAGGTGCTGCTGCCGCGGTTGCCGGGAAGTGACGGCGAGAGGATTGAGTCGTATGCGACATCGACAGGTGCGGCCGTTTCGCCCGTGCAGCCGACCGCTCCGCCGTGGGCGCCGTAGGTCGTCCCGTCAAAGAGCGACTTTGCGTCGCTTCCGGTCAGACCCGCGCCTTCTGTCAGGATATAGCCGTCGGAGGCTACGGTCATGTTGCCCTTGACGGTCAGCTCCATCTTCGTGAAGCTGTTCGTAGATTCGTTGCGCAGACGGATCGCGCCGACCGACGCACCGCCCTGCACGGTCAGGCTGCCGTTCAGCACGAGCGGGGCGTTCGGGCTGAGCATCCACTGGCCGTTGCCGACGACGTGTTCCGTCGCAGCCGTGTCCGCGACGTCAAGCGTGCCACCGTCGAGCAGGATGCCGCAGAAGCCGCGGTTCGCGCCGAGATCGGACGAGCCCGATACGGAGGCGAGGCCGTTTGGAAGCGAGAGCGTCGTGCCTTCAGGAACGCGCAGCACGCCGTTCGCGCCGAAGACGATTTCGTCGAACGTCCACGTCTCGCCTGCGAGGACGGGCGTCGTGCGCTCCTTGGGCGGATAGTATTTGAATTGGCCGTAGGCCGCGAGGTTGCGGACGACCAGGCGGCCGCGCGTGAGCGAGGTCGTGCGGACGACGACCGTACCGGCGCCGCCCTGGTGGGCGTACTCGGAGCTGCCGAGCGCGTGGACGTTCGCCAGGGGCAGCGCCATCTCCGCGGCGCCCGTGAGGAGGATCGAGATGCGGCCGCCCGCGGAGGCGTTGCCGCCGTTGCTGCCGCCGGTGGAGTTGCCGTCGGCGGAGATGGTGCCGGAGCCGACGAGCGAGGCCGTCTTGAGGTAGATGCCGCCGCCGGAGCCGTAGTAGGCGTCCCAACCCTTGCAGTAGCCTCCATTTGCGAGGATGGTGCCATCCAGCGTGGTCGCGCCGGCGACCTCAAGCCAAATGGCGCCGCCGCCGAACGCAGGATGCAGGTATTCCCCGGTGGCGCCACCGGGAATTGGCCAACTCTGTCCGGGATCGGCCGGTTCGAGAACATTGCCGTATGCGGAGCTGGAATCGCACGATCCTCCGTATGCGCAGCCGCTCACGGTGGACCACGGCGCCTTGCCCGACACGGTGATCGAAGCGCCGCTTGCGATCCGGAGGGCGCCTCCGACGGAAACCTTGATCCGGTAGAGCCGGGCCGTTTGTGAGGACGTGGCGGTCGGAAGAGTCCAGTAGCCGGCCGCGATGGCCGCATCGCCGGAGATCGTGAACTCCGTAAAGGCGGCGTCGGCTTCGGCGAACGTGGTCTTGAAGACCACCGAGCCAGTGTAGGCGTTCGTCTGGAGCCAGCTGCCGACCGTGTGCGGCGCCGCGGCGTCCCAGGTGCAGTCGATGGTGGAGAAGTCGCCGTCGAACACGGCGGTCTCGGTCGCGTTCGGTGCGCGGCCCAGCGACCAGTTGTCTCCGTTCGAAGCAAGGTATTCGCCATCGGTCGCGGTCGAGCCGACCCAGTAATCAAGCCCCGCCGGCGTCGTGAAGTTCGCGATCGTCACGGCGACGCCCGCGGCGGGCGCGTTGTAGTTGCCGGCGGCGAGGGAGACGGACATCGCCGTGTCGGCGGCCGTCGCGACGTCGACAAGCGGATGGACGACGATGGTCGCCGACGTCTGCCCGGCCGGGATCGTAACGGAACCCGCGTCGTCCACGTAGTTCACGCCTGCGACGGCGGTGCCGTCCGCGAACGAGTAGTTCACGACGAGCGGGAGCGGGTCGTCGTTGACTCGGCTCACGGTGAGCGTCGCCGGCGCGAGACCGACTTCCGAACCATCGGAGACCTTCGTGAGCGAGAGCGTTCCGCCGTAGATCGTGCCGAGGGAGAGCTCCGCTGTTTCGCCGCCGGTGTTCTCGGCCACGAGGAGAACCTCGTAGGTCGTGTCGTCCGTCGGCGCGGCGAACGTGCCGGCGACCGTATCTCCGTCCGCGTAGGCGGCAATGGCGTTCGTCGTGGCGGTCGTGCCGTTCGAGAGGACGTAGGAGACGTCCGCCGCGCTGTTCGCGAGCGAGGCGGAAACCGCGTAGGTTCCGTTCGCGAGAGAAAGCGCGCCGTTCGAGAGCTTCGGCTTGGTGGTCGTGGCCAGAAGGATGTCCGACAGCTCCGTTCCGACAACTAACTCGTCTGCGCGGAAGTAGCCGTTCGATCCGTCTTTCGTGCCGTAAGGCCCGGCCACGCCGATGCACGTCGGGTAGCTCGAAGCCGTCATCAGTTCAACCTCGACCGTGTCGGATTCGCCGCCGATCATCGCCCATGGCGTATCAGTCGTGTAAGCGTCGGCCGCCATCGCGCCGGCGCGGATGATTTCCTTGCCGCCCGCGCCCGCGCCGACCTGCACCTCGGCATAGCAGATGTAGGTCGTGCCGAGCGTGATGTCGGTAATGAGCGGATACGACGTAAACGCCGTCCCGGATGCAGTCGTGTGGACGAGCGAGAGGACGTATTGATTGGAAGAATTCTTCCAGACGACAAACGCAATCGACGATTTGCTCGCTGTCAGCAGGTAGTAGTCTGTCGTTCCGGTAGTGAGCCCGAAGCCGAAATATCCGCCGTCCTTCTGGGCAAGAGACTCCCCCGCGACAAGCTTGGTGGCCGCCTTGGAATCCAGGTTGAGGAGAGCGCGGACGTAGAGCGAGCCGGAGGAGACATTCAGCGTCCCAGCGACTAGGCCATGACTCGCTGAGCGAAGCGCCTTGTTGTTTTCTCCGGGATTGAGTCCGATCGAGCCGCCGAGGACGGCGAAACCGGCGTCGGTCATGGCGGACGGTAGGGTCAGTCCGTAATTCGCGCCGTAGACTTTCGGCTGGGTGCCGTTCATCGACCAGGCGCCTGTCGCGAGCCCAACAGAGTGGTTGTTGCTGACGTTGGCGTTGGAGGGCGTCATCTGCGTATTGTCGCCCACGTTGTTGTAGTCTTCCGGATGGAAGCCCTCGTAGACGAGAACCTCTCCGCGCGCTTCCGGCGCGGCGAGCGCGCACGCGAGAAAAGCCGCCATGAGCGGGAACATCCCGCGCGCGAGACGCGATTTAAGAATCGAACCAGAACCTTCGGCATGTTTCATTGCTACCCCCTAATGTAACATTTCTTTTCTGGTGATATTTTACCACTTCGCGCAATTATCGTCAATGCTCTGAACTATCGTTACCTGGCCGCGAGCTCGTAGACCATCGTCGGCGCGTTCGCGCCCTCGCCGGCGGCGACCTTGGCTGTGAAGCGATAGGCGCCTTCCGAGTAGGTCGCGGGAACCTGGCGGAGACGCGTGCCATCCGGCGCGACCGCCCAGACCTTGAGGCCCTTGTTTGAATTCTTCAGAGCGATCTTCGCTTCGCCGGCCGCGGCGAGATAGGGAAGCGCGCCCCAGTTCGTCATCTCCGTTCTGCCAGCGCTCTTGAACTCCGCGCCCGAGTTGAGGACGTCCGTGAGATGGAAGATGACGAT
>JAFRJH010000240.1 GCA_017432385.1 Kiritimatiellia bacterium | reverse complement strand
TGAGTCGATCGTGCCCGGCGTGTTGAGGACGGTGACGCCGTACTTGAGCGCCAGCCCCGAACGCGGACGCACCTGCGCCTCGTACATGGGGGGAAGCATCATGACAAGTCCGGTACGGACAAGCGCCCTTCCGCCCGGCGCGATCGTCAGGTCCTCGACGCTCCTCACGTCCATTCCCGCGTCGCTCGGATGGGCGTACGCCGGAATGGCCGCGTCGGGATGGATTCGCTTGAAACGGACGGTCATTGCTGTCTGCGTACTAGTCCTCGTCGGCAACCTCGGTGATCTGCGCGGCGGAGCCTGCGGTCAGGCCCATGCGCTCGAGGTTCCAGTCGCCCCAGATGTCGGAGAGGCGGCGGAGCTGCGCGGAGGCGATCTGGTCGCGGACCTGCGGACGCATGATGACGGACTGCGCGGCGTCGCCGGGGACGCGGTCAACGCAGACGACGACCACGGCCCTGCCCGTTCCCGTGGGGGTGAACTCGGAGATGCCGCCCTTCTTCAGCCCCTTGGCGGCCTGGACGACAGCATACTGGTCGGGGAACATGCCGTAGCGCATGTCGGAGACGGAGAACGTGAGGTTGGTCGAAACCTGCTTTGACGCGAGCACGGCATCCGCGCCCTTGGCAATGACAGCCTCGACCTCGGACTTGAATGCGTCGGCCCTGGCGTCGCGGAGCGCCTGGGCGCCGATCTTGTCCTTGGCCTCCTCGAACGTGGGCGTGTGCGCCTCGCTGAGGGCGGAACGCTCGGCGAGCCAGACGTAGCGGTCGGAGAGGATCACGGCGTAGCGGAAGTCCGCGACATCGGGATCCAGCGCGGCGATGTCGTCGACGAAACTCTTCGCACCGGGCGCGACGGATTCGCGGCGCACCATGAAGCCCTCGACGTACTTGCCGCTGACCGAGAACCAGCCGCTTTCCTCGACCTTCGCCCCCTCCTCGGCGGCAATCTTGTCTATGCGGGACGCCTTGCGGTCCTCCCCCTCCGCGAAGTTCGCGTACGCGCGGCGGGTGAGGTTGGTCTCGTAGAACGTGACGGCGGCGATCTGGCGGAGCTTCTTCTCGATCTGGCCCTTGACCTCGTCAAACGCCTTGACCGTCTCGACCCCGTTCGTGTCCTTCGTCTTGTACTCGTCGGCGGCGACGGCGTCGTAGTAGTCGCGCATCTCGTCTTCGGAGACGGCCATCTTCGCCATGACCTCGGGCTTGGCCGCGTCGAACTTGACGTAGCGCAGCTTGATGCGCTCGGGGAGCGCGAGCTTCTGGACGTTTGCATCGTACCACTTCTTCAGGCCGGCGTCGTCGACCTTGATCTTGGCGGCCTCGGCCGGGTCCTGGGCGAAGCTGGCCACCTTGACGGTGAAGACGTCCGTGATGTCCGCGAGAGACTGGTCGACCTCCAGCGGCGAGGCCCATGCGGCGGCGCCGAGGAGGGTCCGCATAACCCCGTCGCCGACGGTCATCTGACGGCGGAGGTACGACTCGAAGTCCTTCGGGGTGAGGCCGAGCTCGTCGGCGAGGTACCGCGAGTACCTGTTGAAGTCGAACGCCCCGCCCTGGCCCGCGAACATCTGGCGGATGGTCTCGGAAAGGCGCGCGTCGCTGATGGCGACGCCGTCCTTCTCCGCGACCTTCAGCGCCGCGAGGTTGCGCCACGCGCGCTTGTTGACTTCGAAGGTCGAGGCCCTGTCGTCGCGCTGACGACCCAGGCCGCGTGCCTCCGAGGCCAGCCTCTCGAACTCCCTCAGGCCGATCTTCTCGCCGGCGAGGATGCCCGCCTCGCCCTCCGACATCTCCTCCTTGCCGCGCGTCGTGAACAGGTCGTCGAAACAGAACGCCGCCGACACCAGAATCGCGAAAACGCCCCACACCCACTTGTTGCGAATGAGCTTGTTGAACTGCAGAATTACCATTTTATCTACTTATGCCTTCTTTGCTTCTGAATGCGGCCTGTATCCATGCGATGCCGGACCTGGCCAGAAATCACAATTCGTCGGAGCTGTCCGCGGATGCGGAGCTATCGGCCGGCGACTCCTCGGCAGGAGCCTCGGCCGCGACCGTCTCGGTCGCCTCGGCCGCCTGCTTCTCCAGGTTCTCGCGGTCCTTCTTGGACGTGGGCCCGAGCTCGCCGGAGTTGACCTCGACGGTCTTCTCGGTGAACGCGCAGCGGTTCTTGAGCTCGCCTGACGCCTCGAACGTCATGACGGTGACGGCCATCTTCTCGCCGAGCGCCGGCATGGCGCGGTGGATGCGCACCGCCGTCAAGGGAGAGAGCTTCCAGTCCAGGACCTTGTCCTCGATCTTGTTCTCGCCCGTCTCGAAGTCCTTGACGAGGACGCGGCCCTGGTCGAGCCTCGTGACGACGTCGCCGCGCGAGCCGTAAAGCCCCGTGAAGAGCATGTCCTGCGAGGTCGTGATCCTGATTTCGTTGGCGGCGCGCATCGAGAGGACCTTGAAGTGGCGGCCTTCGACGGTGAGCGACCCCGTCACGCAGCGGATCCTGGCCTCGTCGCCGTCGCCCGTCTTGGAATAGGTGTAGCGCGAGTCGCCGGCGGGGTTGACAACCTTGAAGCCGGGCGCGGACACCACGAACATCCCCTCCGGGAGGTTGCGCGGCAGCTTCACCGTGATGGTGCCGCCGACAAGCGTGATGACGCGGCGCTTCTCGGCGAGCGGCAGCGCGCGGGTGCCGAAAGACGCCTCGCCCTCGATGTCGACCTCGGCCTCGTTGCCGAACATGATCCTGAGGCGCGAGTCGGACCCCTTAGTGCGGTAGAGGGTGCCGAGCGGATAGTACTTGCCCTCCTCGATGGGCGCCCACTCGGACGCTCCGGGACGATAGACCTCGCCCTTGCCCTCCAGCATGCGGCAGTAGGGGAGGACATGGAACAGCCGCTCGGGAGTCTTCTTCGGGATGTCGGCGATCTTGATGCCGGCGACCTCCGTCTCGGAGTTCTCGACGTTTGCCTCGGATCCTTCTTCGTCCTGGGCGAAGGCGCCCAGCGAGAGCATCGACGCGGCCGACGCCGTCGCCAGGATGGTTGCTATCGTTTTCATCGGTATTTCCTTTCAGACGAGGTGTGCGCCCTCTGATGGCTTGATAAGCGAGCAGACCGGCTCGTCGCCGTACTTGGCCTTGTATTCCTTGGTGATCGCGGCCGAAATCTTGTCCGCCGCCGCAGGGTCGACGAGCAGGCAGCAGCTGCCGCCGAACCCGCCGCCGGAGAGGCGCGCGCCGAGCACTTCGGGGATCGCCTTCGCGGCGTCCACGATCGTGTCGAGCTCCTCGCAGGAGTTCTCGAACCAGTTGCGGCTCGACTCGTGGGAATCGTACATGAGGGCGCCAAAGCCCTTGAGGTCGCCCTTCTCGAGGAGCGCCGCGCCCTGGAGGACGCGCTCGTCCTCGCCGATCGGGTGGACGGCCCTCTTGGCGGTCGTCTCGCTGAGGCCGCCGCGGTACAGGACCCACTCGGCCATCGTGACGTCGCGAAGGTGCGTGACCTTCTTGCGGAGAACGCCCGCGAAGTACTTCGCCGCGTCCTCGCACGCCTGGCGGCGCGACGCGTACGCGCCGTCGACGAGCGCGTGCTTGGCGTTGGACTTCACCATCATGAACGCGACGCCGTCGCCCATCGGGACGGACTCGAACTCGTTGGTGCGGAAGTCGCTCTTGACGAGCGCGCCGGGCTGGCCGTACATCGACGAGGCCTGGTCAAGGAGCCCGCAGGGGCATCCCGCGAACGTGTGCTCAGCCTTCTGGCCGATCTTCGCGAGCTCGGTCTTGCCGAACGTCGAGCCGTAGACCTTCTGGCGCGCGATCGCCGTCGCCATCTCGAGCGCCGCCGACGAGCTGAGGCCGGCGCCGAGCGGGATGTTGCCGCCGAACACCGCCTTGAAGCCCTTGCCGGCCTTGGCGGGGGCTCCGCCCATCAGCCAGTTGAACGTGCCGAGCGGATAGTTCGCCCACGTCGCGCCCGACTCGACCTTCGCGACCGCGGCGAGCGTCGTCTCGTACGTCTCGTCCATGTCGAGCGCGACGAGCGTCACCTTGTCGTCGCCGGAAGGCGAGACGGCGAAGAACGTGCCCTTGTCGATCGCCGCGGAGAAGACGAAACCCTCGTTGTAGTCGGTGTGGTTGCCGAGCACCTCGATGCGCCCCGGCGCGTAGCTGACCACCTCGGGCTTGCCGCCGAACTTCTCGGCGAACTTCGCGACTACCTTGTCGTAGACTTCCTGATTCAGCATGGATGACCTCCTTCGGGATTAAATCAAGCCTTCTTGGAAACGCGGGAGCCGATGAGCGCGTAGAAAAGCACGTAGGCAAACAGGCCAATGGTCATCCAATAGCTCTGGAGATAGCCGACCTTTTCGGCGAGCCACCCCTGCACGGGCAGGAGCATGCCGCCGAACACCATCGCCATGAAGATGCCGGAACCCATCGGGACATACTTGCCGAGGCCCTCGGCCGCCATGTTGAAGATGCCGCCCCACATGACCGACGTGCAAAGGCCGCAAAGGACGCCAAAGCACATCGCCAGCGGGAAGGTCTTGCCCATGACGGTCACCATCTTGACCGGCGTGTACATCGTCGCCAACATCAGGGCGATGCCGATGACCGAGCACCCGACGATCATCGTCCGGGACGAGATCTTGGAGCCGATCGAGCCGCCGATCAGACGACCAATCATCATGCAGAACCAGTAGGCCGCGACCAACGAACCCGCGACCGCCGCGCCGACGTAGCCCGGAGTCCCCTCCGTGGTCATGTAGAGGTTCATGAAGTTCGGAATGCCGGACTCGATGATGATGTAGAGGAAGATCGCAATCGCGCCCAGCGTGAAGTGGCGGAACTTGAGCGCCCCGAAGATGTCGCCGACGACGGACGTCTTGCCCGCGAGACGGGCAGCCTTCTCGTCGGCGGTTTCCATGTGCGGCTCGGGGATCTTAGAGAGCGAGATCACGATGAAGGCGGCAACGAAAATGCCGATCGCGATGTAGAGCGCCCACGCCGCATCCATCACCTTGGCCTTGGCGATCTCGTCGCCGATCAGCTTGCCGGCCAGCCATGGCGCCAGAGTCGCGCCGACCGAGTTGAGCGTGCAACCGAACTGCACGAGCTGGTTGCCCTTCTTGCCTTCGCCGCCGAGCGTATTCAAAAGCGGATTGACGACGAGGTTCAGCAAGCACATCGAAAAGCCCGCGACAAACGCGCCGGCCACATAGACGCTGAAGGACTCGACGAACGCCGAGGCGACCTGCACGCCGAGACCCGCTATGCCGATGGCGATCGCCAGCAGCGAAGTGAACTTGTAGCCCTTGCGCTTGAGGATGAGCCCGCCGGGAATGCCCATGAAGAGGTAGGCGAAGAAGTTCGCGGCCGAGCCGAACTGCGACGCACCGTCTGACGCACCGAACTGATTCTTGAGCACAGGGCCCATTGATCCGGCGAGGTTCGTCACGAATGCGATCATGAAGAACAACGCGAACATCATGCCAATCGCGGCGATGTTGCCGCCTTTCTTCTCCTGCGTTTCCATTTTAGGGTATTCTCCTATTGTTGGTAATTGTGAGAATTATAGCGAAATTCCGCGCCCGAAGTCAACCGCAATCCTTCCCGCGGCGGATCTGCCGCGGACGCCGGACCCGGTCAGGCGAACACGATCTCCAGGCCGGGGGCCGAGGCGACGGCGTCGGCGCATACGCGCCTGAAGGAGGCCGGCGCGGTGCGCGCGTTGGAGAAGACCAGCCGCATGCGCGGGCCGTGCTCCGTGAGGAAGTCGTAGAGAGCGTCGAGATTGCGCCCGTAGCCCTCCGGAAACGGAAGCGCGCCGTCCAGGCGGGCATGGAGCGCGCGGGCGCTGCGCACGCCCTTCAGGTCTATTCGGTATTCGGTCTTCTTCATGGCACTTTCTCGAAGGTCCTGTAGTGGTCCGCGGTGTAGTAGATGCGCCTGACGTCCCGGGAGTAGATCAGGCGCTTCGTGCCGCGGGGGCGCCCGCGCGTGTCGATGTCGCACTCCCTGTAGCTGTCGCGCGGCAGCCTGTTTTCGTAGTTCCCGAAATGGTCGCCTCCGATCGACTTGCCCGGCGCGTAGGGCTCGAGGGGCCCGCCCGTCCACCCCAGCCTGCGCGCCTCGCCCTTGGTGATGAAGTTCGGGGGGAGGCGGCGGTACGTCCGCAGATAGCGCGCTACGTCGTCCCGGCTCGTGTAGCGCCCGTCGGCG
>JAFRJH010000239.1 GCA_017432385.1 Kiritimatiellia bacterium | reverse complement strand
TTTTCAGCTGGATTATGTCACCAACGCCATCAACGAGCTGGTCGCCTATCCAGAGGCCAACCTGCCTGACTGAGAGAGATGCTGTCCGTCGGCTTCCTGAACGGCGACTTCACGACGCGCTCAAACGAGGTCGAGACTGTGTGCCGCAGTGTCAACGCCGGTGTCTGCTCGTGCGCGGACTACGTCTTCCCGTCCCAGATGTTCTTCAAGTACACAATCGACATCCAGGAGTAGAAGATCGACATCCAGTGGTAGTATGACAAGGGCGCGGCAGATTTGCCGCGCCATTGTCATGCAGTGATTTCGTCCGCACCGCAATCTCATTTTGCGCGGCACTTTCGCTGTGCTTCGCTCGAGGATGTGGATGCGGATAACTTTGATGATTGCTTTCGCTACTGGGGGAGTAGGCTTTTTGGAGATTTGCGACACATCTTCCCGTATTTCCAATATGCATTTTACACTCACGCATGACTGCGGGAATGCGCTAGTGATTCCGCTTCGCAAAAACTCTCATTATTTCCCAAAAATGCATTTCAACGTCTCATAGCGCATTTGATATAATTATCGTCACAAACGTCGACATGTTCGTTCTGTTCGTCCAATCGACTATAATTCGTGAAACAGCCATATACCGTGAACATAAGAGCAATCGTTGTTTCCGCCGTGCTCGCGCTCTGCGGCGTGCAGGCGTTAGCCGCCCACACCGAAGTCACCGCAGCCCCGCGACTGCCTTACTTGCGAGGCATGGGGTTCGACGGCTACTACGAAGGCCGCAACCGCTCCTGGATGACGCAGCAGGGGGTCTACTCCGGGCTCGTCGCCAAGGGGTTCGACCACGTGAGGCTTCCGGTCGACTTCCGCGACTATGCCACCTACGACAGCAACACCGGCGTCGCGACACTCAAGGAGACGACGACTTCCAGCTCTTGGTGGAGCTCGACGGCTGGCCCAGGTTTCTCGACATTCGACACAGTCATCAACAATGCGATCAACGCCGGGCTCTATATCACGCTTGATTTCCACGGCTGGTTTAACATCGACGTGACCAACCAGGCGCAGCGGGCACAGTTCAAGGCGCTGTGGAAGGCGGTCGCGGAACGCTACAAGGACTATCCCAACCAGCTCAATTTCGAGCTTGCCAACGAACCTCGGGCACCTGTGGGGCATAGCAGCCATCTGAACTCCCTCCAGAAGGAGACGGTTGCGATTATCCGCGAGACAAACCCGACGCGCCTTATCCTCTACGCTGTCCCCGACGCCAACCAGCCGTGGGCGCTTACGCAGTGCGCGAACCCGCCGAAGACAAGCTGGGTGTCGCTTCCGGCGAACGACAACAACATCGCGCTCGTGATCCACTCCTACAACCCCGGCTACTTCACGCACCAGGGAGAGGGGTGGAACGCCGGCAGCAGCACGACCAACGTCCCGTTTTCGGCCAAGTATCGGAGGGAGCTACAACAGGATCTTGACTGGTGCAAGGCGTATATGGACTTGACCGGCAACAAGATCGATCTGAACGAGTTCAACGCCTCGCACGCGATTGCCACGCATTCCGACGTGACGGACTACCTCTCGATGGTCACGCGCTTCTGCGAGTCGAACAAGGTCCCGTGGGCGCCGTGGATATACTACGCCAACGGCAGCGGATTCGACTGCTTCAGCGGCTACGGTGCCAATGCGTCCATGATCGACTACATAGAGGCCGGACTCTTCCCCGACCTGAAGACGACGGACAAGTTCTCGACGGGTGACTATCCCCACAGGGTCGAAATCGCTTTCTCCGGCTACACGGGCTCGTCCGCCCTCGCGAATTTCCCGGTGCTCGTCAAGCTCTCCGAGAGCCTCACCGGATTCCACTACTCCGACTTCACCCGTGCCGATGGCTTCGACCTCTGCTTCACCGACGCGAACGGGAACTTGATTCCCCATGAGATTGACACCTGGAATCCCAGTGGCGTCTCGACTGTCTGGGTGAAGGTGCTCTCGCTCACGTCGTCCACGAAGATCGTCGCGCGCTACGGCTGCGCGAAGCCGATCGTCCCGAAGGTGGAGAGCGTGTGGGACTCGGACTACGTCGCTGTCTGGCACATGGGCGAACCGAAGCTTCCGCTCGCGGACTCGAGCAACGTCTCGCGCGACCTGACCGCGGCCGACGGATCGGGGATCGGCTACGGCGTCGCCGGCGTAGCCGGGAAGTCGGTAGACTTCGGCTCGGCCGGCGGCGCGCGCGGACTCTTCGCGGACGACCACGCCAACCTCGACGGACACGCCAAGCTGACAGTCGAGGCGTGGACGTACCAGAAGGCCCATGGAACGAACGCCGGCATCGTCTCGAAGCGCAAGTCCGCCGGCAGCCAGATGTCGTACTACATGTTCGACAACGGCAGCGGCACGACGATGAGCTATTCGACCAACGGAAGCGCCAGCGTCTCGTCGGGCGTCTATCCGCAGCCGGTCATGGGCAGGTGGAACCACCAGGCGTATTCGCTCGACTCCACCCAGGCGTCGTCCAACTCCAAGGGCTACCTCAACGGCGCGCTTACAGCGACCAAGAGCGTCGCGTGCGATGGCGGGATCTTCGCCGGCACGGGCGAGCTCTGCATCGGCAACCTGCAGTCCGGCAACGCCGCGAACTTCCCCGGGCGCATCGACGAGGTGCGCGTCTCGAAGTGCGTCCGCTCGGCGGACTGGGTCAAGGCGAGCTACGACACGGTGGCCAACGCATCTTTCGCGACCTACGCCGTCGACGGCGTCGCCTCGTCCGCAGCACCCGAGGAGCAGGGCGCCAACCTCGTGCCGGACGACATAATCGAATACAACGCCCTCGACATGGACGCGTTCGCGAAGAAGGTGACCGTAACGTTCTCCGGCTATTCGGGCTCGGCGCTTCAGGACTTCCCAGTGCTCGTGAAGCTCTCGACGGCGATCAACGGCTTCAGCTACGGCGACTTCCAGAAGGCGAACGGCGGCGACCTCCGCTTTGCCGACTCGACCGGGACACTCCTTCCGCACGAGATCGACACGTGGAACACAAACGGCGTCTCGACCATCTGGGTGAAGGTTCCGTCGCTCTCGGCCAATGGCACTATCACCGCCTGCTACGGCTGCGCGAATCCGCCCGCCGTCGCCGCGAAGGACGTGTGGGACGACGACTATGTGGGCGTGTGGCATCTCGGCGAGGCGGCGCTGCCGCTTGTGGAATCGAGCAAGACGAGCACCGACTTTACCACGTCGAAGGGGTCTGGCATTGGCTATGCGGCGTCCGGCATCGTCGGCGGATCGGTCGACTTCGGTGCGTCGGGGAATTCTCGCGCGCTGCTGGCGAACGACCATGCTGCGCTCGACGGGTTCACGAAGTGCACGTTCGAGGCCTGGACGTACATTGACGCGAGCCTTCGCGGCTACAAGGGCGGTGCCCAGACCAACGACCTCAACAAGGGGCTCCTGGCCAAACGCAACAGTTATTCGAGCGAATGCTCGTACTATCTTTTCGACACAGGATCTGCGACCCAGTTCTACGTCTGCCAGGACGGGACGAGTCCCGCCTCGGCGTCCTCGAAGGTCGCGGCCCCGTCTGGCGCCTGGACCCACCAGGTCTACACGTTCGACGGAACTTCCTCCAGCAGCAACGTCGAGGGATGGAAGAACGGCGTTAGCGCGGGCAAGACGACACAGGCCAAGACCTCCATCTACGCCGGCTCCGCGAACCTCTGCCTCGGCAACTTCCAGAGCGGAGACGCGCGCAACTTCCCCGGCAAGATTGACGAGGTGCGAATCTCGAAGACGGTTCGCTCCGCGGACTGGATCAAGGCGACGCACGACACGATCGCGAACGCTAACTTCGCGACATACGAAGTGCAGGACAATGCGGTCCAGCCTCCGGAGCCGCAGCCTGCCTTCGCGCACGAGGTCGACGTGACGTTCTCCGGCTACTCGGGCGGCTCGGCACTCGCGGACTTCCCCGTACTCGTCCGCCTCTCGCCGAACATCATTGGCTTCAGCTACGCCGACTTCAGCCTTCCTAATGGCGGAGACCTCCGATTCTACGACGAGTCCGGCAACATGCTTTCGCACGAAATCGACACGTGGAACACGAACGGCGTCTCGACGGTCTGGGTGAAGGTTCTGACGCTCACGGCGGCGACGAAGATCACGGCGAAGTATGGTTCGACGGACATGCTCCCGGCGGTCAGCGCGAAAGACGTCTGGGACGACGACTACGTGGGCGTGTGGCACCTCGGCGAGAGCGCGCTGCCGATGAAGGAGTCGAGCGAAACCTCCAGCGACTTCACATCGTCCTACGGCACCACGATCGGATATGCGGCCGACGGCGTCGTCGGCGGATCGGTTGACTTCCCGGCGGGCGGGCTCACG
>JAFRJH010000238.1 GCA_017432385.1 Kiritimatiellia bacterium | reverse complement strand
TTCACCACGTCGTCGAGGTTCGCGATGGCGATGAGGAGGCCGTCGAGGATGTGCTTTCGCGCCTCGGCCTTCTTCAGCTCGAACTTCGTGCGGCGGGTGATCACCTCGAAGCGGTGGTTCACGTAGCAGCGGAAGAAGTCCTTCAAGTTGAGGATGCGCGGGCGGCCCTGGTCGATCGCGAGCATGATCGCGCCGAAGGTGGTCTGGAGCTCGGTGTGCTTGTAGAGGTGGTTGAGGACGACCTCGCCCATCGCGTCGCGCTTCACGTCGATGACGATCCGCACGTCCGACTTCGACTCGTCGCGGATGTCGCTTATGCCGGCGATCACCTTGTCCTTGACGAGCTCGGCCATGTGCTTGATCATCTCGGCCTTGTTGACGCCGTAGGGGATCTCGGTTATGATGATGCGCTCGCGGCCGTTCTCCCTGGTCTCGACCTCCGCCTTGCCGCGCACGGTGAGCTGCCCGCGGCCGAGCTTGTACATCGAGTTGATTCCGTTCCTGCCGCATATCTGCGCGCCGGTCGGGAAGTCGGGTCCCTTCACGAACTGCATGAGGTCGTCGACCGTGCAGTCCTCGCGGTGCTGCACGTACCAGTCGATTCCGTCGCAGAGCTCGCCGAGGTTGTGGGGCGGGATGTTCGTCGCCATGCCGACCGCGATTCCCGAGGAGCCGTTGAGAAGCAGATTCGGGAGCTTCGCGGGGAGGACCGTCGGCTCCTCCAGCGTCTCGTCGAAGTTCGGCGCCATGTCGACCGTGTCCTTCTCGAGATCGTCGAGAAGCTCCTCGGTCACCTTCTGCATCCTGACCTCGGTGTACCTCATCGCGGCAGCGCCGTCGCCGTCTATGGAGCCGAAGTTGCCGTGGCCGTCGACGAGGGGTACGCGCAGCGAGAACGGCTGGGCCATGCGGACAATCGTCTCGTACACGGCGGAGTCTCCGTGCGGATGGTACTTGCCGATGACGTCGCCGACGATGCGGGCGGACTTGAGGTGCTTCGAATTCCAGGTGTTGTTGAGTTTGTACATCGCGTACAGGCACCGGCGATGCACGGGCTTGAGACCGTCGCGCACGTCAGGCAGCGCACGCCCCACTATGACCGACATCGAGTAGTCGATGTAGTCGCGCGACATCGAGTCCTCAATGTTGATGTCCTCGAGAACCGCCGCCGCCGATTCCACCGAAACGCCCTCTTTTCCGTCTGTTTCCTCGCTCATGCCGTATATTATATCAAATTCCCTCCGCGCGCGCGCGCGTGATAATGTGATATAATAGGCGACATGAACACCCTGATCACAGGCGCGAGCTCGGGAATCGGCGAGGCGCTGGCCCTTGAATGCGCCAGACGCGGCGACACGCTTTTCCTGTGCGGACGCGACGAGGCCCGGCTTGAGTCGACGGTCAAGCGCTGCCGCGCGCTCGGCGCGCCCACCTACGGAACCGTCGTCGACGTCACCGACCGGGACGCCGTCCGCGCCTGGATCCAGGCATCCAACGCCATCGCGCCCGTGGAACGCGTCTTCTCCAACGCCGGCGTCGGGACCGGCGTCGAGAGCGACGAAAACGTGCGCAGGACATTCGACATCAACGTGGGCGGCTGCCTCAACACCGTCCTTCCGGCGCTCGAGCTCTTCCGCTCGCGCGGATGCGGAAACCGCCAGATCGTCATGACCGCCTCAATCGCGGGCTACGGTCCGCTCAAGAGCTGCCCCTCCTACTCCGCGACGAAGAGCTGCGTGAAGACGTGGGGGCTCGCCCTCCGCGGCGCGCTGAGGCCGGAGGGCATCAAGGTCTCCGTCGTCTGCCCCGGCTTCGTCCGCTCGCGCATAACCGAGAAGAACACGTGTCCCATGCCCTTCTTCATGGAGGCGGACAGGGCCGCACGCGTCATACTCCGCCGCGCCGACCGCGACGTAGGGCTCATAGCGTTCCCGTGGCCCATGAGGCTCGCGACGTGGGGACTCTCCGTCCTGCCCTTCCGCATCAACGAATTCGTCAACCGCTTCCTTCCCGAGAAGGTGTCCGCCGGACGCCCCAAGGTGCTATAGATGAGATACGCCGTCATATCCGACCTGCATGCGAACGAACAGGCCCTCAGGCATACGCTGGACGACATAGCGCGGCAGGGCGCGGACAGGATCGTCTGCCTCGGCGACGTCGTCGGCTACGGTCCGCTCCCCGTCGAGACGGTCGCGCTCGCCCGCCGGCGATGCGACGTCGTCCTCGCCGGAAACCACGACGACGCGGTCTCCGGACGCGGCGACGCCTCCTCCTTCATCAACCTCGCGGGCGACGCCGTGGAGCGCCACCGAGACGCCCTCTCCCGCGAGGACCGCGCGTGGCTCGCCTCCCTGCCGTACACCTGCGAGCTCGAGGGCGCCGTCGCCGCCCACGGCGACGTGGCCGACCCCGAAAAGTTCTACTACGTCGACAGCCCGGAGGACGCAGTGGCGAACTTCAACGCGACGGACGCGCAGCTCGTCTTCGTAGGCCACACCCACGAACCCGCCATATTCGTCGTCGGCAGATCCGGGACCGCCCTGCGCGCCCCCGCGCAGGACTTCACGATCGAGGACCACAAGCGCTACATCGTGAACCCCGGGTCCGTCGGGTACCCGCGCGAGGCCGGCGGCGAATGCCACTCGTCCTACGTGATCTACGACTCGTCCGCCCGGACCGTAACCTTCCGCTATCTGCCCTTCTCC
>JAFRJH010000028.1 GCA_017432385.1 Kiritimatiellia bacterium | reverse complement strand
TCTTCGGTATGTCTCCAAGCAGGTATTCGTCCCAGCCGACCGCGCGCTTGCCTCGCGACTCCAGGAACTTCACGAAGCGACGCGTCGCCCAAGGCTGGAGGTCGTCGACGCCCTTCAGGCCCTCCGACCTGATCCTGGCCTGGCATTTGGGACAGGTCTTCCAGCGCTCCTGGGGGCACTCGTCGCCGCCGATGTGCACGACGTCGCCGGGAAACACCCGGCACGTCCAGTCGAGGACGTCCTCCATGAACCTGAGCGCCTTGTCGTTGCCGAGGCATAGGACATCGCGCTCTATCCCCCACACGAGGCGTGGATCGCGTGCGGCGAGGTTGGCGGGGATGCAGGCGAAATCCGGATACGCTGCCAATGCGGCGAAGACATGCCCGGGCAGCTCGATTTCGGGAACGACCTGGATGTGGCGCTCCGCCGCGTAGGCGACGATCTCCCGAAGGTCCGCCTCGGTGTAGAAATAGGGGCCGTACCTTGTTCCGTTGAGCTTGTCGGCGTCCTCCTTCGACCCCGTGGCAGCCCACTCGCGGTGGCGGAGGCTCGCAGACCTCACCGCGCCGTACTTGACGAGCTCCGGATAGCCTGGCACGTCGAGCCGCCAGCCCTGGTCGTCGGTAAGGTGCCAGTGGAACATGTTCAGCTTGTACTTCGCCATCAGGTCAAGCACGGACTTGACCGTCTCCTTGCCGAAGAAATGCCTGCACTCGTCGAGATGGAACCCGCGCCAGGGGTACCTTGGGGCGTCATCGATCTCCACGCACGGGACGACCTTCGCGTCGCCTTCCCGCTTCGCAAGCTGGCGGAGCGTCTCTCCCGCATAGAAACGGCCCGCGTCGTCGGACGAGAACACCTTGACCCCTTCGCGGTCGACGACGAGCCTGTAGCCTTCCCTGGGCACGGTCGAATCCACCGCGCATGACACCTTCCCCGGCTCGTACGGACGCGTTCCGCCGAGCTGAACCACCTTCAGCGGCATCGGAATCAGGTCCAGAGGGGCGGGGGACGCCGCGAACAGCGCCACCGGTGCCGCGCATAGGCAGAGTCCCAGGACCGCAAGCATCTTAGGCGGCGTTGTCTTTGTCTTCACCTCGGCACTCCTCCAATGGCACAGCTACCTCACGACCACGAACATTCCGCCCGAACGCACAGTAAGGACGCCATTGGCGTATTTGGCGCGCAGGCGAGGATCCACCTGGCCCGCGACCGACACCGTCCAGGACCTTATGCCCGACGTACCCGAGGAAGACTCGAGGTCGATTGAAACAGACTGACTGCCGGTGCGGACGTAGTTCAGAAGGTCAATGGAACCGCTGCCGGCGAACGCCGCGCCCTTGATTGTCCCGCCGCCAACGGACATGTCGACGGCGAGCTTCGAGAACGTGGCCTCGACGTTCTCGAGCTCCAGCGTCGCGCCGGCGTCGACGCGCAGAGAACGGACGTTCGACAGGACGTCGTATGAGTTGGTGGAGGTCCCGCGTATCGCGCAGCCGCTCATGTGGTTGACGGGGCTCTTCGCGGAATACAAGGCATAGTCGCGATCCATCGCGACGCCCGCGAATATGAAGGTTCCGTCACTCGCGGCAGACGCACAGTCGTTCGTGGAGATGGAATAGTCTCCGCCGTCCGTCTTGACGTTTTCCCAGTGCATTCCGTCCACGCTGCCCTCGAGCGACCAGACGTTCGGCATCCAGTGGAAGCCTCCGTTGTTCTTCATGGCCCAGCCATAGGTCGTGACCCAGTCGTAGGACGCGACCGCAGGCGCGCCGTTGGTGAGCCGAACGACAAGCGGGAGCCAGGACGATTCGTCCTCGAGCCGCGGATAGCAGCTGCCGTCGCCGGCCTTGTCCTTCATGTTCAGATCAAACACGGTGTTTGCCGCACTGCGGAAGAGGTTGGTGATGTTGTCGTTGTTCCAGCCATTGGACGAGTAGCCTCCCCTTGAATGCGCCCGCGTCGTCTCGTAGCCGGCCTCGCCCGGCTCAATGGAGGCCGCAAGCATGTTCTCGGACGAAAGCGCATCCATTGTCTGGCAATGGCCGGTTCCGTCGAAGAGCCCCAGGAAGGACACCGATACGTTGCCCTTGCTGCCGGCGGCGACAGGATCGAACAGGTTCTTGACCGTAAAGCGGAACCACGAATAGTTCGTGCCCGGGGCGTAGTCGCGCACAATCAGCTTGCCGCCCTTGACGGCAAGGGCGCCATGGAACGACAGGTCGCCGCCCATAAGCCATGTGCCGGGCCCTTCCTTGACCACGGAAACGGGATTCTCCGCCGTGTCCGTCACGTCGTGGACCTCGTTCGTTGCGAGCGACGAGCCGTCCAGCGACAGCGTCTTCGCGCACGCCGTGACGGGCGGAAGAAGTCGGTAGCGAATCTTCTTCGCGGCGTTCGCGCGCAGGCGTCCGTCCGCATTCAGGATTACGGGGCGGCGGTCCGCGAGTGCTGCCTCCGTGCCCGTGTATTCAAGCGTGCCTTCCGCCAAGGCGTTGAGCGCGGCGTTTGTGCCGCCCAGCGAAAACGCCCAGTCCACGTCGGCGAGCGTCGCCCACACCCCGAGCTGCGGCGTCTTGCGCATGGTCGCGAGGCCCACGGAGCAGTACTCGTTGGGCGGCGCGACCGTATCGAACTGCAGCACGCCTTCGTCCACGGAGATCGCCCCGCGGAAATTGCGGTTGTCCTTCACGGCGAGTCCGTCAAGCGCCGGGTCCGCCAGGCGCCATGTCCCTGTCCCCTTCTTGACAATCGTCACAAGGTCGTTGGCCGACCTCTCGGTCACCTTGCCCCTGACGACGCACGGCACGGTATTGGAGCCGGAAAGGCCGAATATGCAGTTGTACTCGGACTTTCCGCCGCCTTCAAGGCCGCTGCCGGCGCCCTTGAACACGATGCCGCCCGTGGCTCCGGCGTCCAGCACGCTGTAGCCGTCGTGCGCGTAGGCGTAGAAGGCCTTGTCCGTCTCCTCGCCCTCGCCCAGATACACGTATGTTCCACCCGATACGTTGGTGTCGAATGCATTCTTTCGTCCCAGCGAGGAATTCTCGCCCTTCCGGCCGATCTTCGCGACGCCCAGCACCGCGGAGCCTTCGTTAGCCCAGTTCGCGGTGGCGAAGGAAACACGCGGCGACCTGACGTTCATCGTGGAGTTCGTGCCCGTGAGGTCGTGGCGGCCCTTTGTCACCCAGAGGCTGATGTTCGTCTCGAGAACGCCCGAGAACACGCCTCCGCCGTTGGTAAGGCGCAGTTCGGTCTGCTCGGAAGCGGTGACCGTGCCGTCGCCGGAAAGCGACAGCATGTCTATGTAGTTGCTGCCGGTCGAACCACTGTGGCCAGTCGGAAGGTGAAGCGTCCCGCCATTGGATACGGCCACGTGTCCGTAGACAATCGCCCCTGTTGAAAGGCCGTCGCCCTGCGGAAGCAGCACTTCGGTGCCGTCTATGTTCAGATAGAGCGCGGCATAGTCCGCCTTGCCGCCGGAGGTCAGGCTAACGGTTCCGGAGCCGCTGAAGTTGAGGGTGCCGCGCCCCCTTTCGTAGCCGTAGATCGGCACGGATATGGCCGCGTCCGCGCCTGGTGGAACGACGACGTTGCATGTCGTGGCAGGGCTGTTCTCCCTCAGAAGGATGCCTTGGCAGCCGTTCACCACGGCCATGTCGGTCTCATTGTCGACCGAGAACGTCAACGGTCTGCTGGCTATAATGAAAATCGTATCGCCACTGCCCGGGACGCGGCCTGCAGGGGACGACCCGCCGTACACGCCCCAATTTGCGGGGTCGGCAAGGGAATCGCCGGAGCCGCCGTTCCAGCAGAGGTCTGCGGCCCCAGCCGTCAGAGCCAAGGCCAGAACAGCACCCGTAAGAGCCGCCGCGACATACCGTCCATTCCATTTTAGGCTACTTGCTTTCATAGGCGCACTTCCTTTGCATTGGTTTACACTGGTATTATAACCCCAAAAAGCGACGCCCAACAACCCCTACAAATGTAGGGGTCACTTCGCGATGCGGTATATGTGGCGGGAGAAGCCGTCAAAGGCGTCGGAGAAGACGCCGTCCTTCGCCTGAAGCGAGCGGTTCTCGTACATAACCTCGACCTTCGCGCCCTGAGGGACGTCGGCGGGGAGCGCGAACGACACCTTCGCGTTAGGGTGGGGGTTTATGTTGGCCGTGTAGACGCGCCACTCGTCGCCGTGCCTCCTGGTGAGGCAGCGGATGTAGTTCTCCGTCTCGCTCGCGACCGCGCCGCCGCAGAGTTCGTCGGAGCAGAGGAAGTCGACGTTGTCCATGAGCTCGCGGTTGATGTCGACGAGCGCGTCATAGCAGCAGCGCGAAGTCGGCATGTTGACGAACCACGACAGCCCCGAGGCGCCCGCGGCGACGGAGCCCCAGCACTGCGCGATCTGCTCCTTGTAGGAAGGGATCCGCGGATGGAGCGAATTCTCGCTCTCCATGAAGTACCAGCAGGGCTTGCCTGGCGCGATGGACCTCAGGACGTCCACCTTCGAGACGACCATCTCCATCGTAGTGCCGTCGGTGGTGAGGTAGTAGTCGACCATCAGGATGTCGGTCGGGAGGCCGGCGAACCGTCCGCTGATGCCGAGCCAGCAGTTGTTCATCTGCACCGGGTTGTAGGGGAAGAGCGCCTTCGTGCGCTTCATGAACGCCTTGCACTCGTCGGCCTTGCGGTACTCAGGCTCGTCGAGGACAAGCCAGTTGATGACGTCCTCGCTGCCGAGCATCTCGTACATCTTCTGGCGCGACCAGTCCGTGGCCGAGTTGTCCTCCCACCGCCTGATCTCGCCGACGTCGTCGAGAGTCTGCCCCTCGCCAGTCCAGACGGTGAACTTCATTCCCTTCTTGCGGGCGTAGGCGAACGTCTTCTGGTTCATCTCGATGTCGCGGACGTTCAGGTTGTTCTGGAGGTTGAGGTACTTGAAACCTGCGTCGCAGAGTATGTCGACCGGCTTGGACGTGCCGTCTCCCTGCGGCGCGTTCTCGCGCCCGATGAGGCACGGCGCGCTCATGAACACCTTCTCGCCGTCGTGGACGAGCGTGCGCGACCACTGGTTGATCTGCGTCGCGCCCTTCCTGAAAGGAAGCTTGCGGACCTCGGCCTTCCAGTCGCGTCCAAGGGCCTTCACCATCACGGCGTTTGTGCCGCAGGGCATGCCGGAGATGTCGAGCGACACCTGCTCGAAGCCGCCCTTGCCGTCCCATGCGCGGAAGTCGGCCGTCTTCTCGTTCATGTAGAAGTCGTAGTGGCCGAGGAGAAGCCCTTCCTTCGGCGGCGTGTATCCGCAGAGCGCGTTCTCTGCGGGCGAAAGCGGGGCGGTGCGCTCCGGCTTCGCGTGCGGCGTCGGCTTGCCGAGCGTGAAGTTCTCGGCGTCGCCGGACTTGGGCTTGTACTCCGTCGCATAGGTCTTGTTGGGGTCGAAGCCGCCCTCGGGCGCGTCGACCATCTCGAGCTGCAGGTCGTCGAGCCAGATAGAGGCATCGGTCGTGCGCTTCGAGACGTCGGGGACCTCGAACCACGCGGGGCTGAAGTATCCCGGAGCCGGCATATTGGTCGTCGTGACCTCGTAGCGCGCCCAGTCCGTAGTGAGGTCCACGACCTTGGCGTCCTTGGAGACCTTGAGCTTGAGCTTCACGCCCGGCTCGGATGCCTTCGCCCACACGGAGAGGACGCCGCTCCTGCCCTTCTGCGTCGGCGTGTTCCAGGCGAAGAAGTCCAGGCTGCGGATGAACGGGCCTATCCTGAGCCGCAGCGACTGGCTGCCCGAGTGCTTCTCGGACTTGTCGACCATGAAGCTCCTGAGGTACTTCTCCTTGTAGTCCTCGACCGAGACCCTGCCCATGTCGCACCAGCCGCGGTTGCAGTAGTGCGGCGGGACGCCGTCGCTGTCGAACTCGAAGCCGGAGTTGGCGATCAGGTTCGGGCTGTCGCCGCCCTGGAGTGCGTAGACCGTCACGCGCCGCACCTCGAACGGGCAGTTGAAGTTGTCGATGACGAGCGGATTCGACCGCTCGACGCCGTCGAAGCCGACCGTCTTCTTCGGCGCGGGGGCGGTGAAGTAGTTGACCTTGACCCCGTTGAGCAGGAAGGTGTAGCCCACCATGCTGTCGCCGATCCTGCGGCGCTCGAAGCGCACCGTGACCGGCTCGCGCTCCTTGAAGTTCGCGATCCACGGATAGCAGCTCCTCGTCGGCTGGCTCGGCTCGGGCTTGTAGAGGCTCACGCCGTAGCCGTCGCTTCGGACACCGTAGTTCGCGCAGTCGCATCCCATCGAGGCCCAGTGGTAGTCGCCGTCCTTCGGATCCTTTATCCCGCTCCACTCCGGATAGCACACGAAGTCAGCCTCGACCGCGCACTCGTCGGGAAGCTCGCCCTTCCAGCGGATGCCGTCGCCCGTGGTGCCGCTGGGAATGCGACACGCGCCGTCCTTTATGGAGATGGTCTTCTGAGCGTGGCCAAGAAACTCCCAGCGCTCGGCGAAGAGCTTGTCGCTCGTGAAGTCGTCCTCGAAGATCGGCACCGAGAAGTCGACCTCCCTCTTTCCGCGGACATTCGCCCTGCCCTTCGACCTGCCCTTTGCCGCGACCTTCGGGCCGGCCGACAGCGGAACCCGCGTGGCGCTCGCGTAGAACTTCTTCGAGACCTTCTCGTAGAGCCCGGCGACGCCGCCTTTCACGACCGGGATGAATTCGGCCACGGGCTTGCCGTCCCTGTAGAAAGTCGCGCCGTAGAGTGTCATGTCGTAGCAGCCGTAGGACTTTGGCGTCCCATCGGCGCGCGTCATGCCGAAAAAGGAGACGGGGACCTTGCTGGATTCGGTGCGAGCCCCCCCGAGCTTCATGCTGAAGCTGCCCCAGCTGACGCGGCTGCCGTCGTAGGAGATCGAGATGCGCGATCCGACCACGGAGTCGTTTAGCTCCTGCGTGCCGCAGTGGGTCCACTTGCCCTGGCTCTTTCTGCCGAAGCTGGCGGACGACTGGAAGGCCTGCGCCTCGTGTCCTCCGAACTCGAGCTGGTAGAGTCCGCGCCCCCTGTCAGCGTCAGCGGGATCCTCCTGCCCGAAGAAGACGGTCGTCTGCTTCGCCATGTCGAATTTGCCGCCGAAGATCTGGTTGTAGGGGCCTTCGAACATGACGTCCATCCTGAACGAGAGCCCTGAATCGGGCAGCAGATCGGTCTTCACGACGCTCATGTGCGCGGACTTGACGTACTCGACCTCGTAGTCGTACGGCGCGGCGAAAGCCGAGGCGGCGAATGCGCAGGCAACCGCAGGGACCGCGGCCGCCCTAAGACATCTTGTCGTCATCGTCATCTCAGGTCCTCCAGTAGATTCTGTTCTGCTAGTTTCGGCGCCATTATAGCCCACAGCGCAAAACGGCGCAATCCCCCCAAAGACACGGGCGCAGCCGGCCATGCTCAGCGCATGCGGATCGCAAAGCCCGCCATCGAGCGGTATTCGTAGCACCCGATGTCCGGGACGGCGGACGGGGCCTTCCTGCCGTCGAGGAGGCAACGCAGGTTGCCGGCGAGGTCGCACGCCGCGGCCATCCAGTCCTGCAGCACGCCGGCGTCGACCAGCACGGACACCCTGTGGAGCGTCCAGTCGCCGCTTGCGGCGTCCTTGAAGCCGGGGCCGTTCGCTGCCGCCGCCGCGGTGAGCTGCGTGGAGCGGCCCGACGAATCGGTCGCGAGGACGCCCGCGACGTCCGCGTTTTCGTTCCCGCCGTCGATTACTACGTTCGCAAGCCGCGCAAAGTCCTGAAGCTGCGTGTTGGGGTGCCAGTAGAGGCCCGGGGCGCCCTTGTAGGATGCGTTGAACGGCCAATCGGCCTTCGCTGTGTTCCCCCAGAAGACGCAGTTGGTAATCGCGAACTTCAGCGACTCCGTGTAATCGCAGGCGAGGCCGCCGACGTTGCGGACGAACGTGCAGTTCAGAATCGGAGGCAGGTTGGCCATGTTGAACGGGTACTGGTTGTCGACGAAAAGGCAGCTCGTCGCCCTGCTGAAGCCCCTGTCGCCGGTGGCGTCAAGCCTGTACAGCGACGAAATCGCCGAAGTTACCGTGGATGCGTTGTTCGATATGACGCAGCGGTCGAGGATCACCTTGCGGTGGAACAGCACGTCATCTGGTCCGGTCGACGTGTTGTTGGCTATGAGGCAGTCGACGAGCCGCGCGCAGCCCAGCTGCTCCCGCTGCTCCTTGGACCCGACCAGCCCACGCGTGATGTTTGTGTGGTTGCGGAAGATGCAGTTCGTAATGGTCGTGTAGCTCGGGACGTCGATTGCAAGATGGTATTCCTGCACATTGTGCGTCGTGCAGAAGCAGGCGTCGAAGACGCTGTCCTCAACCCACAGCGCGCCGCATATCCCGCCGCCGCCGCCCTGGCTGTCGGACGTCCCGGTCGAGTCTATCCCGCACCTGAGGAACGTCCAGCCGCGGACGACGCCGTAGTTTTCGCGCGGCAGAAAAGACGCGTAGCTGTTCTGCCCGGCGTAGATCGCGCCGCCGTATTTCGCGACGCAGTCTATGAAGTCGCAGTCCTTGACCACGGTCGTCTGCGACACAGACGAGGAGCTGTAGCGGATTGCGCCGCCGTTCCCCGTGGTGCGCCCGTTCCTGAAGGTAATGCCCTCGACCCTGAAGTCCGCGCCGGACACGTCGAGTATGCGGATGGCCGAGCCGCCGTCGAGGACGGTGTCCGTCTTACCGCCGGCCGACACCATCGAGACACCGTCGTTCGAAACATCTACGGTAGCGGAGAGCATATACGTCCCGGCGGCGACGCGGATGACATCGCCCCTCTTCGCGCGGGCAGCCGCATCGGAAAGATCGTCGACGGTCGAGACATCGTAGGTCGCGGCTGACGCGAAGGCCGCGGCAAGCGACGCGAGGACGCACACCGAAAGCGAGGCCGGGGACTGTGTTTTGCGTTTCATGGAGGCGACTCCTTTTTGTGCATTCAAGACGTCTCCATTGTAGCACCCGCGTGTGCGGTGCGCAACCCCTACAAAAGTAGGGGACGGACGGACTCTCCACTTCGCTCAGATTTATGGTAAAATTATGCATGTGATTTTCAATGCACATCTGCTTGCCGCCTTGGCGGCGCTGACTACGCCGGCGGCGCACGCCGACGAGCATCCGCTCTCGTCCGACGAATTCCTCAAGTCGGATGGCAACATCGACTCAGTGCGGCTTCGCGGCGTTGTCGAGGATGCATTCCTTGACGAAGTCGACCCCAGGTTCCTCTACTACATCCTCGACAGCGACGGCCGCAAGGTGCTGGTGTCGGTCAAGTTCGACGGGGAGGACCCAAGAGGGCTCCTTTCCCTGGCAGGCCGCAACGTCGAGGTCCATGGCAATGTCCGCACGACGTATTCGCTGGTAAGCCGCGCCTACCTCGGGAGGATGTTCTCCGTAAGCGACCCAAGCGGCGTCGTCACGCTGGGAGGCGACCCGGATCCGTTCGACGTGCCGGTCCTGTCGCTTCGCGACGGCATGCTTCCGGAGGAGCTGCACGGACTCGGACGAAGGCGCGTTTCGGGCCATGTACTCGCGGTCTGGAGCGGACGAAGCGTCCTCATCAGGACATTCGACGGCCGTCCCGTCACGCTCCGCCTGTCGGCCGGTGCGAAGCCGCCGGCATACGGCGACGCCGTCGAGGCCGTGGGCGCGGTCGAGACAGACACGTACAACATAGGCCTCTCCCACGCACGCTGGCGGCCGACGAACGCGCCGGTCGGCCTCTCGCGCTCCGTGGTGCCGGTGACCGCGAAGTCCCTCCTCGTGGACGACAGCGGCAAACGGTGCTACCAGTCGAAGCGGCACGGACAGGTCATACGGCTCTCTGGCATCGTCCGCGGCATATCCGACATCGACTCCGGTCGCTTCGAGATCGAAGAGGGAGACCGCCTCATCACCATTGACGCGTCAACCGTGACGGGGTCCCTGGAGCGCGTCTCGCGCGGATGCACCGTGGAGGTGACGGGAACATGCGTCCTCGACATAGACTTCTGGCGGCCCGACATGATTCTGCCGCGGATACGCGGTCTCATCGTCATCCCGAGCCTCCCCGAAGACATCCGCGTCACGGCGACCGCGCCGTGGCTCACCCCGGGGCGGGCATGGTCCATCGTCGCCGCGCTGTGCGGGTTCCTCGCAGTCGTCGTCCTCTGGAACCGCATCCTCTGGTTCAAGGCGTTCAGGCGCGGCCGCGAGCTCTCGCGGGAGATCCTCGCGCGCGCCGAGGCCGACATGCGCACCCGCGAGCGCACGCGTCTCGCCGTCGAGCTGCACGACTCAATCGTCCAGAGCCTCTCGGGCGTCCTGATGGAGCTCGAGACGGCCAAGCGCATCCCCCCATCGCATAACGAGGAACGAGCCCGCCACCTCGTCATCGCGGAGCGGACGCTGCGTTCGTGCCACGCGGACCTGCGGAACTGCCTCTGGGACCTCAGGAGCGAGGCCCTCGAGGAGTCCGACATGTCCGCGGCAGTCCGCCGGACGTTGTTGCCCCACGTGAAGGGAGTCTCCCTCGACGTGCGCTTCAACGTCCCCAGGTCGCGCATCTGCGACAACACTGCGCATACCATCCTGCGCGTGGTCCGCGAGCTGGCGCTGAACGGCATCAAGCACGGAGGAGCCGACCACATCAGGATAGCCGGCGTCGCGGAGGACGGCGTACTGCGCATCTCCGTCTCGGACAACGGCTCGGGATACAACCCCGACACGGCCCCGAGGATCGCCGAGGGGCACTTCGGGCTGATGGGCGTGCGCGAGCGCGTCGACGCGCTCTCCGGGAAATTCGAGATCGCCGCCATGCCCCACGGCGGGACCAGGGCCGTGCTCACCATCCCGCTTCACAAAGGAGACGCGACATGAAGGACACAACGGTACTCCTCGTAGACGACCACGCCATATTCAGGATGGGCCTCGCCTCGCTTCTTGGAACGGCGAACGGCATAAAGGTCGTTGGCGACGCCGGCGACGGCGCGTCCGCAGTCGAGAAGGCGCTATCTCTGAGGCCCGACGTCGTGATCATGGACCTCATCATGCCCGGAGTAATGGACGGGGCGGAGGCGACCAAGACGCTGATCGAGAAATGGCCGGAGGCGAAGGTCGTCATCCTGACGACGTACGAGACCGCCGACGGCATCGGCCACGCGCTCGACGCAGGCGCCCGCGGCGCCATCGTCAAGAAGGCAGAGCTGGACGACGTCCTCAACGCCATACGCACCGTCGCCGAAGGCGAGATATTCGTCTCGGACGAAATCAAGCAGGTGCTCAAGTCCAGCGCCACCTGCACTCCGCTCTCCCCACGCCAGACAGAGATAATAGAGCTCGTCTCGCTCGGGCTCACCAACGAGGACATCGCCTACAAGCTCGGCATCAGCGCGACAAGCGTGCGCGACTACCTGAAAACCACCTTCGCGAAAATAGGCGCGGCGAACCGCGCCGAGGCCGTCGCCATCGCCTTCCGCAAGCACCTCCTCAAGATATAAACGGCGCCGCGGGAAAACTCGTCGTCATTTCACGGCCTCCAGGAGCTTTACGGTCACGGGGCCGAGAAGGCCTGAGGGACGAGGCTTCTCGCCGCCCACGAAGTAGTCCCAGCTAGTGAACGCAACGCGGTTCGAGGCGGGGCGTGCGCCATCCGCGTTCCACGCCCAGTCCGGAATGCGCCTCAGCCCCCTTCCGCATGCGCCCTTCGACCCGTCCATAGCGCACTGGTGAAAGCGCTCCGGTCCCCACTCGCAGTCGTCGTCCGGAAGCAGGTGGTCGCCCAGCAGCCTGTTGTGCCATCCGTTCGTCACCTCCACCTCGAGCACGTTCTCCCCTTCCCGCGCGGCGTCGCACGCCGCCACCTCGAACGGCTCGTGCCAGGCGACGCCGAGGTCGCGTCCGTTGAGCCGCACCCGCGCGATGTCACGCACGTCGCCGAGGCATATCCTGCGCGCGGCCCTCGCCTCCTCGCGAGTCAGCGCAAACTTCGCCCGGTAGACGGCCGTGCCCGAGAAGTAGCGGACATCACGCTCCCCGCTCTCCGACCAGGATGCGAGCGACGGCCACTCACGCTCAGGCGCGGCGGCCCCGCACGGCGAAGCGAACGAGACTGTCCACGGACACGCAACCGGCTTCACGCGCGAAGCCTCGGCGCGGCGCGACTCTCGCATGGGGGGCGAGCCGAACGAACGGCCCTGGCAGTGGAACGTCACGAAGACGGACTCCTGCGGTCCAAGAGACATGTGCAGGCGCGTGTATTCCCCGTCCGGCTCAACGGGCGCAAGTATCTCCGTCTCGCCGCTCCCGGGATACCATAGGTCCACCTGCCCTTGGGCCCTGAAGTCGGCGTCGAAGGAGACAGCCCCTCCGGACACGTTTGCGACAAAGAAAAATGGCTGCGAGCCTGGTCTGAAGCACTTCCGAGCCACGCCTAGCACGGGTCCGTTCGGCCCGGCCTCCACTCCTCCCACGACGCTGAACGGACGCTTGGGCATCGGACTCGTCTCGTCAAGCACCTCGACGCCCGCGGCCTTTGCGGCGGCGACCTTTGCGGCGATCTCCGGGTCGGACATAAGCCCGCGCGGCACTGCGAGGTACCTGTATGAGCGCGTCCTGCGGGACGGCTGGCCCTCGCATGCGTCGTCGGCCGCATCCACAAGCCTCACCACGCAGCGTCCGTCGGAAAAGCAGACGCCGTCGCCCTTGAAGACGCGGCGCGGCAAGATGTCCACGCCGTCCGTGCGTCCGCCGAATTCCTCGACCGCCAGCACGTCGATCATTTCCTCTCCCCGCTGCAGACGCTCCTGGCAGCGCGAGAGATACGCGAAGAACTCCTTTCCCGGCTCGAACCACGTCTGGTTCTCGCCGAAGTGTGCGCCCCAGTAGCCCATGTTCATTCCCGGCCTGCGGCATGCCGGGAAAGGCTGGTGCACCCAGTGGTGGAGGACCATGCGGTTGATGCCGCGCGCGAACGACGCGTCCGTGCATGCCTTGAAGTCGCGCGGCGCGAGGACATACGGATCCTGGAACGGCATCGCGGTGTACGCCTCAGCCGCAATGACCGTCCGGCCCGCGGCGCGCCCGACGGCGCCGCCCAGCTGCGGACTTCCGCCGACTGCGCCTTCCTGCACCCAGAACGGCTTCGCGCCCCAGAACTCGGTCGTGGGCTGGTCGCTCGCGTACGCGGCCTCGCACTGGTCGAACGGACCGCCGTAGGGCTCCACGAAAAACCGCATGCCCTTTTCGTGGATGCGGTCGCGGAACACCCAGTAGTGGCGCTCCGTCGAAAGCTCGGCGACCGTGCGGGCCATGTCCGCCTTGATCTTCTCCGCGCCTTCGGACACTGCGCCGACATACGCCGGCAGAAGCGGCAGCGGGTCGTAGCCGCGGCGCTTCTCGAACTCGGCGCGGAAGTCGTCCGTCCAGTCGTACGGACCCGCTTCGTAGCTGTCCATGAGGATGAAGTCGAGGCCGACGTCCCTTGCGAGGACGTTGTCGAGATGGAGGTTCACGGCCCTTGCGCTCATCTTGTCCGCCTCGAGGCACCTGCCCACAAGCGACTTCGCGACCGGCATGCACTGCGAGCCCGTGCATGTGTAGCCGAAGCGGTACACCTTGCCGCCGCTTTCAACAGTACCGATGTCGCGGTAGAAGCCGAGCAGCATCTCCGGCTGCGCGGGCGCGGAGCCCTTCGGCGCAGAGGTCCACACGAGCTTCTTCATCGCATTCTCGGGCGTTATCCACGGACCTCCGGAAACGGTGTAGCCCGGGCAGTTGTGCATGCCAATCTCGAGTCCGCGCCTCTTCGCCTCGCTCGCGGCGAACGCGACGTATTCCCACCATTTGTCGCCGCCGAACTCAAAGTCTTTCATCGTATCGTCTTCGTATCCAAACGCGGGAACTTCGGAGCACGGCCCCCGCGCGACCTGGAAGATCGTCGCCCCGCCGATGCCAGCCGCCTTCATGGCGTCGAGGTCGCGGACTATCCCCTCCTTGGTGACGGCCGTGCCGCACCAGTGCCACCAGACGAACGGCTTTGAGTTCGAGCCCTCGCTGCGGCAGGCCGGCGGACGCGCCATCAGTTCGTCTATGACGTCGCGGAGGGCGGCCTTCGGCGTCTTCTCCACTAGGACGCCGTGCGGGCCGTTCTCCGCCTTCGTCCAGGTGTTGGACCCCGTCGCGGGGTCGACGGACATCGTGCCGCGCTCGAGGCCGAAGTCGCGCTCCCACCCCCGCACGGCCGCAAGCACCGTCAGCTCGTCCCACGAGGGGCGTCCGCAGCGCTCCTCGTCCCAGACCTTCAGGCACCGGGCAAACGCCTCCGCAACGGGGCCCGCCGCGATTCCCCGCCTCGCGACGGAGAGCCCCGTCAGCACGTCGACGCCAAGGCCGAAGTCGACGAAGTATATCGGCACGGGGCATTCGCGGATCGCCTTGTCGGAGGACTCCGCGTCCATGCGGAGGTTGCATTCGAGGCCGCCTGGCAACACGCCTCCCATCTGGTACCACGCCTTCACCTTCCGGGCCACGAGGTCGCGTCCCGACAGCGGCGAAATGCAGTCCCCCTTCGTCTCGAGGAGCCGGCGGACGTTTGTCGCGAACCCGACGACGCACAGCGTGACGGAGTGGTCCGGCGCCGCCGCGAGAAGGCAGCGGTAGACCTCGTTCGCGTCGTCGGCCTCGTCGGAATCCTGAAGGTGGCGCGGCCCATGCGCCCTGGCAATCGACCAAAGGACGCCAGAGACGCTGCCGGGATCGTCGTCCGCCACGACGCCGATCTCCCTGCAGGCGCCCATCGGGACGTAGGGCCGCCCGTAGTGCCCGCAGATGGCGCCAGACAGGGCAAGCGCCGGCGTCCTGCGCGTGGACGAGACGACGCCCAGTATCTCGCATTCTCCGGCGTCGGCGAGCGCGTTCAGCACGGCGAGCGCGCCAACGTCGTCGTAGTCGCCGCACATGTCCGTGTCGAAAATGACGCGCGTCGGCTCGGCGAAGGCAGCCAGCGACGACAGCGCGGCGGCGGCAAGGGCGAATCTGCGCATGGTCAGGCGATCTCCCCTCTGTACGGCACGGACGGCTGCGCGCCGACGCGCGTGACGGAGATCGCCGCGGCTTTCTGGCCGAACTCGATCGCCTCGGCGACGGACTTTCCTTCGGCGAGCGCGACGACGAACCCGCCGTTGAACGTGTCGCCCGCCGCCACGCAGTCCACCGCCTTCACGGGGCGGCACGGATACACCTCGTCCGTGTCGGCGGAGTAGCACCCCTTCGAGCCCATGGTGATCACGACGTGCCCTACGCCAAGCGCCCTGAGCGCGTCGGCCGCCTGCCGGGCGGACGCTCCGTCGGTCACCTTGATGCCCGTGAGTATCTCCGCCTCGGTCTCGTTTGGCGTGATCCAGTCGACGTTCGCGAGAAGCTCGCGCGGCAGTTTTGCCGCGGGCGCGGGGTTCAGGACGACCGTCGTTCCCGCCGCGTACGCGCACGCCGCCGCGGCGGCGACGGTCGGGACGGGCGTCTCGAGCTGCATGAGGAGAACCTTCGCGGCGCGGATGTCGTCCATGTAGGGCGAGATGTCGTCCTCCGAAAGCGCGCCGTTCGCACCGAGCGCGACCGATATGACGTTCTGTCCCTTCGAGTCGACGAGTATGAGCGCCGTGCCCGAGGCATTGACAGGGTCGACGATCAGGTTCGCGGCGATTCCGTCCCTGCGCAGCCGCTCGCCGGTCTCGCGGCCGAACACGTCGTCGCCCACCTTCGCGATGAACTCGCACGCGCCCGGCTCCGCGGAAAGCCGCGCCACGGCGACGGCCTGGTTCGCGCCCTTCCCCCCGGGGTGCATCTTGAAGCTGCCGTCGCAGATCGTCTCGCCCGGAACGGGCAGATGGTCCGCGGTTATAACCATGTCGGTGTTTGTGCTGCCAAGAACGACTATCCTGTCCATTTAGTCAACCTCCGTCCGTTTGACCTGTCCTACGCGCCCTATTGTACCACTAGAGCAGGGGTCTGCCAATACCTACGAACAGAGGGGGAGGCCACGGAACCCCGTGGCAGACAGGACGGCCGGCCAGCACTTCGCACGTGACGTTGGCCTGCGCGCAAGGCTCGGTCTTGACTATTTTCCCCACGGATTCCTGGGGACGCGGAGCATGAGCTCGTCGATGATCCTGCCGACTTCTACGCGCGGCGTCTTCTGCAGAATGCGGCAGCTGGGCGACGCCGGGTCGTAGCGCCATATGTCATGGCCTTTGTCGTCGAGCATCTCGTAGAACCCGTTCTCTACGGCGAAGTACGACTCCTCGCCGCGCACCGCGGCGAGGACCGCGCTCTCGTCCCACGCCGGGTGACCGGCAAGCTGGTCCCACGAACGCGCATTGACCCTCTCCCGCGGCATGAGGTCAGCCAGGAAGACGTCCTTCACGGGACTGCCCTCGCGGTCTGATTCCACGATGGCGCGTCCGGCGTAGAGGTGGCGTCCGTACTGGAAATCTGAAATGACTATCGGCGTCGGCCAGTCGCGGAGCGCGATCCTGGAGGAGACGGGATCCCCGTCGGAATTGTACTCGTGCCCCTCCGGGTAGAAGCACGCCATCGCGACCCACTTCTTCACTTTCCTCGCGACGAGCGCCCTGCCGTCGAGGGGAGAGTGCGCGTCGCCCTTCGACTCCAGGAGCGCGCGCTGGTTGGTGAGAAATCCGAGGGAGCAGATCACGACGCTGCCGTCCGGCTGCGACGCCAGCACGCGGCGATAGACGTCGACGGCGTCCGGTGCCTCGTCGCTGTCGGCGTACCGGAACTTTCCGGGATACTTCTTCTGAAGATCAAGGAACTTCCCGTGTCCGCCCTTGTCGCGTCCGCTCACCGCGGAATCGAGTCGGGAGCATCCAACGGGGATGCCGGGGCGTCCGTAGTAGGCGTTGCATATCTCCACCGCCGCGACGGAGCCGTTCCCCCTCGTGCAGCTGACGGTCGCCAGGATCTCGCACTCCCCCGCGTCCGCCAGCGCATGGAGGCACGCGAGGGCGCCCATGTCGTCGTAGTCGGATATCATGTCCGTGTCGAGTATGACCTTCACGGGCTCGTGCAGCGCAAAGCCGCAAGGCATGCGGCATCCCGCGGCAAGCGCCGCCGCCGCGGCTGCCGCAAATACGAGTGTCGGTTTCACTTCAATCCTCTTTTGGAGTTTCCATGTCCTCTGTCGCCACGTCACAGCGCCGGCGCGCCGACCGACGCGGGCGCGGAGCCTGGGTGTCGCAGGATCGCGGCGAGGTAGGGCTTCACGTCGTTCGGCCATGTCATGCATATCTTCTGCGGAGTCCCGTCAGGCCCGGCGACCACAAGCTGGTCCATCTGCCTTCCGTTCACCAGCACGCCGCTCCCGACGACCCTGACGTCGGAGTACGAGACGTAGCTGAACCGCCGGCGGAACCCGACAGGTCCGATCCCGGCGAATGTCGTTCCGCTGCCATGGTCGAGCGTGACCACACGTCTGCCGAACAGCGAGAAGACGAGCTGCACGGACGGCGGGAAAAGCGCCGCGACCCCGATGATTACCATCAACGGAATCGGCAGATCCGGAATCACATGCCAGATGAACCCTGCCAACAGGGCCAGCAAGACGACAATGACAACCAGCGGCCGCAGACTGACGCGGCGAAGGGATATGACGACGCGGCCCTCCAGGTCGCGCGCAACGGACATCCCCTTCGGGGGCTTCCCGGCAAGCAGCTCGTAGTCGCGCTGTTCCGCATCCTGGTTCTCCGGAGCGGCGTCATCGGCGAAGTGCTCCGCCGGCCGGGACGTCATCGGGGCGGCTGCAGGCGCGACGTCCAGGACCGCAACCTCCTTCGCGGCCTCGCAGAGGACATTGATGATGCCCGACTCGATTGAATCGTACACCACAAGCGGCGCGTCGGACTCGGGATGCGTCTTCACCACAAGGCGGTAGACCGTATAGGACCCGCCCTTGCTCCCGCGGCGCACGACTTCATCAGTGCAGATTTCGCCCTTTTCCGGAAAGGGGAACTCCTTCGTGCGGCCGAAGCGCCCGACACCGAAGAACTTCGTACATCCTCTGCGCCTGAACGTCATCACGGTCTTCCCGAAGATCATCAGGAGCACGACGCAGGAGACGACGATCTCCGCGGCGAAGAACGGCAGCGCGAAAAGCGCCTTTCCCGGCTCTAGCCGACCCGAGGAAAGCTCGGACACGATCTTGAAGCATCCAAGCGACCATCCGGCGAGCCAGACCATCAGGAAAACGCAGCGAGCGCCGAAATGCCCGAACACGACGCGCACTACCGGCTCGCCGTCCACCATCTCGCGCTCGACTCTTGCCCTCGGCTTAGACTTCCCCATGCCGGTAGTATACCAGATTTCGGGCAGTTCATAAACACGTGACGCCCATTTTCGCCCCCGTCCGCGGCACTACGGCGAAGGGGGACGCCAGGCGGATCCGCACGCGGCGGCGCGACGGCTAGCCGCGGGCGGCCTCGAGCGTGTTCCAGAGGAGCATCGTAATAGTCATTGGGCCGACGCCGCCTGGGACTGGCGTGATCGCTCCGGCGACCTTCGAGCAGCTCTCGAAGTCCGCGTCGCCGACGAGCCGGAATCCCTTGGGCCTGGTGGCGTCGGGGATGCGGTTGACGCCGACGTCGATGACTACGGCGCCTGGCTTGAGCATGTCTCCGGTGACGGTGTTCGGACGGCCAGCCGCAACGACCACGATGTCAGCCTCGCGGGTGAACTTCGAAATGTCGGGGGTGCCCGTGTGGCAGAGCGTGACGGTCGCGTTCGTCTCCTTGCGCGAGAGAAGCGCCGCGAAGGGCTTGCCGACTATGTTGCTTCGCCCGATCACGACGGCGTGCTTGCCGCGGATGTCCATCCCGGCGAACTCTATGAGCTTGATGATCCCGTGGGGCGTGCACGGAAGGAAGCACTTCTCGCCGATCAGCATGCGACCGACATTCACAGGCGTGAAGCCGTCCACGTCCTTTTCGGGAGATATGGCGTCTATCACGGCCTTGTCGCGGATGTGCTTCGGAACGGGAAGCTGCACGAGAATCCCGTGAATCGCAGGGTCGGAGTTGAGGTCCCCGACTAGCTTCACGAGTTCGTCTTCGGAAGTGGTCCCGGGAAGGCGTATCTCGCGAGAGTACATGCCGGCCTCGACGCACGCCTTCTCCTTTGCGGTCACATAGCTCACGGACGCCGGGTTGTCGCCGACCAGTATCACCGCAAGTCCGGGCGTAACGCCCTTCTCCTCCTTGAGCTTCCGCACTCCCTCCGCGATTTCGGCGCGCAGATTCGCCGCCAGCTGCTTTCCGTCTATCGTCTTCATGGCGGATATTATACCATATCCCGGCGCCGGATATCGGCCATGCGGCGGCTCGGCGGCAATCAGCGGATCTCGGTCTCGAAGATCGATATGCCGTAGGGCGTGCTGCGCTTCCGTCCGGTGATGCGCAGCGCGCGCGCCTTGACCGGGGCGAAGCGATGCTCCCGGCGCCCGCCGCCGTTGCCGGCAACGTCCGCAACCCGTTTCCACGCCACGCCGTCGGTCGAGACCTCGATGGAGTATTCCTCGGCCCGCGCATGCTCCCACTCGATCGTGCACGACGAGACCATCCGCTCGCATCCAAAGTCGAACGCGATCCATTCTCCGTCACGGTGGCGGCTCGACCAGCGCGTCTTCATGTCGCCGTCCGCCGCGAACCGCGCGAGAAGTCCGCCGTTCTCCTCGCCGGACGCCGTGACCGCGGCAAGGCGGGCGAGATTGACGTCCTTCAGTTCGCCGGCCGTCACGCTGCATGTCGCGGACACACCGCCAAGAGCGGCCGAAAGGACATATTTCCCGGGCTTGAGGGGAACGAACACGCCGCCCTTCCGGAGCTTGTACGAATCCGGCGGCGACTTGGCCCCGTTCGGTCCGGACACCGTGAGCTGAATCCCCTTCAGCGGCATCCTCCCTTCAAACTGGTCGGTCGCCGAAAGCCCGAGCCGCACGCCATCGCCGACGATCGCAACGAGGTTCTTGGACGCGAACGACAGCGTTGAGACGGCAAGCGCCTCTTCGACAGGGATCCTCTTGGAGGCGGAAAGTCCTCCGGCCTTTGCAGTCACGGCGGCGAACGGCGCCCCGTGCGGGGTGAATGCGCCGCCAGGCCCGAACGAGCCGCCCTCGCCGGACCACTCCGCCTTCACCTCCCTTGTCCTGCCCCCAACGCGCACGACCGCCTTAAGGACCGTTGGCTCGCCTTCCTTGAGGACGGCCCTTTCGCTCTCGATCTCAAGTCCGTCCGCCGGCTTCGCGGGGGCGGCATACGCGAGACGGGGGACAGGGGCCCCGGGGCGTCCGCCGACGGTGAGGCGGCCCGGCGCGGCCTCGATCTCGCCGACCGTCCGCCCGGCGGCGTCGAAAAAGCGCACCCGGCGCGGAGCACTGCCGCAGTTGTACGCCATGAGAATGCGCGCACCGTCCTTCACGAAGGCGCGCGCGCACGGATAGTCGGCGCGGACCGAGAAGTCGAGTTCCCCGTACGCAAGGTGGCTGTGGGTCGCCCAGTACGTCATATGCGCCGTGTCGGCGTTCACTCCCGCACCCATTTCCCTCTCGCGAAGGCTGTCGAACACCTCCGCCGCCTCGCGGGGGTTGTGCCGCTGGAGGTAGGAGAGGAGCACATTGCCGAGCGATTCGTTTCCGACGGGCGGAGTCTCCCTGCCGTTCTTCGTCCGCCCCTTCTCGAACCAGCCGCCGATCTCCTTCGACTTCCACATGGTCTCCCAGTCCCACTTGGCGAACTCAAGGTCCTCGCTAAGATAGTCGAGGGCAGGGGTGTTGGGGAGCCACTGTATCGAGTGCATCCAGACCGGGTCTCCGCTGAAATACGTCCACCAGCCGACGCCGTGGCAGGTCAGGTTGGAGTTGTAGGGCTTCGTGTACTTCGTATAGTCGATGTTCTCCTTGTCGCGGTCGAACCAGTACTCCGCAGTCCCTCGCGCCTCGGAGACGTACCCGAAGAGCCCGGCGTCGCGCATCGCGTCGTCGCCGAGGGCGAGGCCAAGGAGGTAGAGTCCGCCCCAGCCCTGCATCGCCTCGCTCGACGACTCCTGTCCGTTCCCGTTTCCGTCTCCGACGCCACCCGCGAAGGAATGCCCCGCCCACGGATCGAAGGTCCTGAAGAGCGGAAACCGCCTGTCCGAGCGGTCCCAGTTCGCGTAGTCCGCGGCGACAAGCCTCAGCATCGGGCCGAACTTCGCCGCGAAGTCGGGATCTGCCATGCAGAGAAGCGCGCCGGAGTACGTGAAGTATCCGTAGTGGAAGTGGTGGTCGTTGAACGCATCGGAATCGTAGCTCGTCCCCTCGCCCACCAGTCCGCCCCATTTCGGCACGTACGAGAAGAAGAACCGCTCCTCACCGGGATTCCACGTGAGCCAGTCCTCGAACTTCGCGCGGAGCTTCGCGTGGGCGGCGCGGAACGTCTCCTCGTCGCCGTTCTCCCTCGCCCCCATCATGGCGAACGCCATCTGGAGAAGCCCCTTCCCGCCCCAGTATGTGTCGCCGCCGAAGTTCCCGCGCTCCGCGTAGTCCGCAAGGAGCTCCCCGAACACGCCCTTCTCCCTGGCTCCGCCGAGCGGAGCCCAGTAGGGGAGCATTCCGGGGAAGGCGTAGTCGATGGACAGCGAATTGCCGGAGGCGGCGCGCTGGAGTCCGCGCGGGGTGCGCCACTCGAGTCCCTCGACGCACCTGAACCGCGGCTTCGTGCGCTTGAGGTGGTGCGGCTGGAATCCCTGCAGCGCGGCGGGGGACTTCTCCTTCCCGCGCAGGTCTTCGGTCTCGACGTTCCACGTAGTCGTCACCATTGCAGTCGACTCGTCGTACTTCCAGTCGACGCGGGTGGAGCGTATGACCGCGCAGGCGTACTTCGAAAGCTCCGCGAACGAGGACCTGTCGGGGAGAAGTCCGATGACGGCGAACGACCTGCCGTCCTCCCATACGCCGTAGAGGTCGTCGCCGACCGAGACGATGCGCTCCAGCCCGCCGCCCGACGACATCTCCCCGCCTTCGGACGCAATCTTCGGCTCGATGCCGCCGTATTCGATCCACGTGAACGGCGATCCGTGGACGAGCGTCGTGCGGATGAACTTCTCGCCGTCGCGGAGCTCGAGCTCGACATCCCAGTCATGCCAGCCGGCCACGCGCGCCGCGTCGGGGGCGAACGCTCCCTTCGCGCCGAAGACGAGCGCCGTCCGCTCCTTCATCTCCGTCCCGTCGTCTATCCAGTACGACGGAAACGCAACGCGTACCCCGTCCGCGCCGACCCGCACCTTGGCGGGATAGCTCCACAGGTTCCCCGTCCACCGGCTCACGAGCGCGTCAGTCCACCAGTCGTTGGTGGGGATCGGCTCGCCCTCGGCGACCCTGCGGGCCATCTCGGGCGCCAGGTAGACGGGACGGTTCTGCATGAAGCGGCTCTGGTCGCCGCGGTGCCGCGTCGAGCGCGCGAGGCGCCAGGGCGCGTAGGAGGCGTAGCTGCCCCCGCCGCAGCGGACGACCTCCTGTGCGAGGACGAGACAGGGCAGGAGCGCGGAGGAAAGAAGGACACTCTTCATGTCACTTGCCCTTGTGCGCCGCGTAGTAGTCGTCGGCGACGTCCGCGCTGCCGTTGCAGTAGCGGTAGACGCGCTGGACGGCGTACCCGCCGCCGGAGCCCTTTCCCGTCCTGATGCCGTGGCCATGCCCGTTCACTATGTGGTTGATGCCGACAAGCGGACCGTCCCCCTTGGCGATCTCGACTATGCAGGCGTTTTCAACCACGACTCCCGGCGCGTCGGGGACCTCGATCGCGTCGTCGAGGAAGACGCTGTTGCCGTCCGTGTTGATGAAGACGTCGTAGACGCCGAGTCCAGTCGCGTAGTGGCGGCTGACGCCGTCAGCGACCTTGTACGCGGCATAGCCCTTCTTCTTCCCGCCGTGGGACATCCAGACCGCGTTGCCGGGCGGATCGTAGCATTTCTCGTTCTGGAGGAAGAAGGTGCGCCCGTCCTCGCCGTTCCAAAGTACGTCGTGCTCCTGGAAGTGCTCGACGAAGAGGCCGTAGCAGGTGACGCGGTCGCCGTTGACCACGATCCCGTTCCTCGAGGTGTTCGCCCGCCACCCCGTGTGGTCGCCGTGGTCCGCGCGCCATATCCACGTCTGGTCGACGATGACGTCGTTCGAGTTGATCTCAAGCGCGACTTCGGTCTTCCCCGGCCTGCCGGTTCCGCCGACGCGGTAGACGAGGTCGTGGAGAACCGTCGGCGCCGCGGCGTGCGACGCACCGCCCTTCCGCTCGCCGACAACCACGAAGCGGCGCGAGGCGCGCTCGGCGTCGAAGACGAGTCCGGCGACGGTGATGTCGTCCACATCCGCGCACACGAGCGCGGCGTCCGGGTTTTCGGGGACGAGCGTCGCCTCTCCGATGCCGAGAACGACGGCGCCCGCCTTGGCGACGCGCACCGGCTCCTCGACGCGGTATACGCCCGGGGTGAAGAGGACGTTCCTGCCGGCGGCGAGCGCGGCGTTGACGGTCTTCGCCGTGTCGCGCCCGGCGACGGCGACGTGGAAGTCGCGGACTACGTCGAGCGTCCGCCCCCGGCCCATTTCGCCGGGCTTCCAGCTCGTCCCCCTCGCGTCGCGCCTGAGGGCGGGCACGAACACCTTGAGTGCGTCGCCGTCGACGAACAGGAACGGCTTCTCGCGGATCACCGGCGTGGTCTGGAGGAACGTGGCGGATCCACCCTGTCGCCAGTTCGTCGTCCCGGTCCTGCCGTCCGAACCCTGCACGACCTTGTTCCAGTTGATTCCGTAGTCCCCCTGCTCGAAGGTGTCGTTCCGGTAGTAGTACTGCTGCTGGGAATGGGAGCCGGCCGGCTTGCGGAAGATCGTGTCGGCGACGTATCCGCCGGACGCCCACCCGTAGAACCAGTCGAAGACGGCCTTGCGCCCGACCAGCAGGCGCCGCGCGGGAGCGGCCTGGGACACGGCCCACTGGAAACCGAAGAACGGGTCGTCGTTGCGGTCCGTGTCTACGATCTCGACATTCTCTATCCCGACCCAGAAGTTGCAAGTGGCGTTGTTGTCGGGAAGGGCCGCAGGCGTCTTGACGTTGCAGAGCTTCACCTCGTCGGGCGTCCGCCCGAGGCCGAGCAGCTGCGTGTAGTAGCCGACATTGAACGTCCCCGCCTTGACGTAGTCCCCCGGAAGGAAAAGGAGCGCGTAGCGGTTCGGCCCGAACTGGCTGTGGTGCTGCTTCTTGAACAGCTCCTCCGCGACGCGACGGACCTCGGCCGGGTCGTCGGACGGGGAGAACACGCGCACGTTGGGGCCAAGGGCGTCCCTGAAACCTGCCGAGGCCGAAAGCGCGGCAATCGCGGCCGCAGCGAGAATATGCGTCTTCATAGGCTTGCACTCCCTTCAGGCGGTATCTCCGCCGTTTTCCCCTTCCAGCGGAGGACGCCCCTGCCGGCATGGTTGCCGCGCACGGTCGCGCGTCCGCCGCGCACCGACACATGGATGCTCCCGGACGGCGTAGGCACATCCCCCTCCATCCACTCGAGACCGCCGGAATCCGGCTTCACGACATACTCCGCGAAGCCGGGGGCAGTCGGCTCCACGCCGAGGAAATACCTGCCGAGCAGATAGACGGGGCTCGCGCCCCAGGCGTGGCAGAGCGACTTCCCGAAGCGGCGCCCGTACATGGCGTAGTGGGCCTCGCCGCTTTCATCCGGATTGTACAGCTCCCAGAAGCTCGTCGCCCCCAGGCGCAGCATGCCGCCCCAGTAGGACTTCACCTCGCCGAGAACGCGCTTCTGCATCCCGAGCGAGCAGAGCGCCTCGAGCTCGTAGAAGCGCATGTACGGCGTCTGGATCTTCATCACGCCGTCGCCGAGCATCACGTTCTTCACGACACTAGACCTCTGCGCCTCGTCGAAGTAGCCGTAGAAGAGCCCGAACATGTTCGGGTACCTCGTCACCGTCGGATCCACCCTGCCGTCGTTGTAGATCATGTGCATAAGCGCGCCCTTCTCCGCGTTCCAGTAGCGCGGCACGATCTCCGCGCGCAGCCTCTTCGCGCGCTCGAGGTACGCCGCCTCGTCCCCCTTCGCGCCGACGTCGCGCGCGACCCCTGCCGTCGCCTCGAGCGCGCGCACCAGGAGCATCTGCTCGAAGCTCGTGACTCCGCCGTTGTTCGGCAGCGGCTTCGGCGCCCAGTCGATGAACATCCAGTCGCCCTCGCGGTCCGCCGGACGCCCCGCGGCGTCGAGACGGGAGATCGCGAATTCCATAAGCGACTTCATGCGCGGATACACCTGGCGCGCGAACACGGGATCGCCGGAGTAGAGCCGGTACTTCTCCACGGCGTCGAACCAGTAGAACGTGTAGTCCATGATGCGGTTGAGGTGGCACTTCACCGGATCCTTCCCGCGCAGCGTCCAGAGCGTGTCGCGGCATCCGTCGTAGTCCCCGAACACGTAGTAGTTCATGAGGAAGCTCTGCACGGCGTCGCCGCTCCACACCCAGTGGTCTCGCTTCACGCCCTCGATGAAGACCTCGCGGCACGTGAGGTCCAGCGTGTGCACCGAGACGTCCCATATCCGGTTCAGCTCCACGTCGCTGCAGCGGAACGACCCGCGAACCGGCATGGCCTTCGTCTCGAAGTCCATCGCGATTCCGCCGATCGAGACGTCGCCGCCCGCGCGCACGACGCCGACGTAGCGGAAACCGTGCGCGATGTCGCGCCGGAACTCCTTCGTCTCCGACAGCTCGAGCATCTCCCATCCGTCAAGCGCGCCGCCCTTCGTGTTCGCGAGCTCGACGGCTCTCAGCTCCGCCTCGCTCTCGGCGTAGATCACCTTCACGGCGCCGCCGCCCTTCACGTCGATGAACCTGACGTATCCGTAGGTCTCCTCGCCGAAGTCGGCCGCCATGATCGAGCCTTCCACGCCGTCGAGCGGACGGCACCAGACGGGCTTCTTCTCGCGCGTCGGAAGCTTCGCGAGGCCCGGAGGCGTCCCGGGGTCGGTGAAGCGCGCGGAGGAATCGCACGGAACATCCTCCGCCTTGTCCCACGTCGTCGTCCAGCCGACGTTCCAGGAGGAGTCCGAGACGAGGTGCGGACCCTTCACCCACACCGACGGCGGACGCGCGTTGTTCTGGATCTTGATCTCGATGGAGGTCGCGTTCTTCGGCAGCGTGAACTTCCCGAGAAGCGCGGAGCTCTCAGTGTAGACGCCTTTGTCGTCCCACCACCAGACCGCGGCGTTTCCGTCGCAGCGGATCTCCAGCGGCTCGTCCGCGTCCAGCTTCACGTCCTTCCTGAACAGCACGCGCGAATGCGGCTCGTAGAGCGGCCAGAACGGAACGAGCCGCGAACCCCACTGGAGCCTCTCGCCCTGGAGCTCGTTGCCCCACCATATCCCGTAGTCGCCGGGATACCATATCCAGCGCGCGCCGTCCGCGGCGGCCGCGGCGGAAACCACCGCGGCCGCGAAAATGGAAAGCATCCTTTTCATGTCGGACCGGATTACCTAACGTACACTGCCATTCCGGCGGAGTTCCTCACCTCGACCGCGCCGTCGCCGATGATGATTCCCGGCTTGTCGGCGGAGGTGTACACGCCATACGGCACCTTGAGCCCGTTCACCGTGAAGCGGGAGACCGTCAGCGTGTGCCCTTCGGTGTAGACGCGCTGGTCGCCGCCGTCGGAGGCGAGCGTCAGCGAAGCGACCCTCGCGTCGGCAGTGAGCCTGATCGCGCCGCGCCCCGAAAGCTCCCAGGCCGTCTTCTTGAGCGCTGACATCACGTCCCCGCCCTGCATGGACGGCAGGTGCGTGGCGGAGGGAACCGCCTCGCCCGTGGCGACGCGCCACGTCGAGTCGACGCCCGCGATGCGGAAGACATTGTGGACCTTCACGACGGGATTCGCGGCGCCAGCCTGCAGACATACGGTTCCGGCGGCGGCCGGGGACACATCGAAAAACTCCGGCGACTCAAGGCTTTCCATCCAGCCGCCGACAGCCTCGATCGTGCCGGCGAATCCGGAGAAGTCCTCTCCCGCGCCGGTGAGCGCGACCTTGACGCGTCCGCCGCTGCCAGGACCGTAGAGGCCGTTATTGCCGCCGTTGGCGTCGATCGAGCCCGAGCCCGAGAGCGAAGCGGCGGTGATGTTGATAGATCCGCCGGAGCCCGCGCCACCCGCGGTGCTTTCCCCGGTTTCGGGAATCGTCCCGTTGAGCGCGTAGCCGAATCCGCGGGAGCGGATGACGCCGTCCATCGTCAGCGCGCCGCCGACAACGAGCCGGATCACGCCACCGCCGCCGTAGCCGGAGTTGTCGCCCCAGCCGCCGGAGCCGTAGGAAAGCGGGTCGAGGATGGAGCCGTAGCTCACGAATCCGGTCGTGTTCGTGATGTGTCCGCCATCTCCTGCATACGACCCGCCGGCCGTGCGCAGATAGCCAGGACCATGTGCACGCGTATAGCCGCGCGGTGCACCGTCGTTGTCGTCCGCATTCGATCCAGTGCCTGCAACAATGCGGGCGTTCGCGCCAACGGTCATCGCGCCACCAACGGAAACATTGACCATTTCAGTCGGCACATCCGCCGGCCCGCCATGCGTCCAAGTACCAGCCGTGAGTCTTGCGTCCCCACTGATTAGAAATGCGGATGACGCTGTCGTGTTGAACGAAACAACCATTGCATTGCTCTGCCTCCATCCTGCAACCTCTGGCACAGCCGCTACATTCCAGTTGATTCGATTTCCCTTGGAGAAGAACTGGCTAATTTCTACAATGTCGTCAGCACCAGGCACCGCCTGTTTCGACCAATTGGAAGGAAGTGTAATGTCTGATGTGTTGCCGAGCCAAACGTTTGAATCTGTCGGCATGTCAGCAGCAATAACGGTGCCACTTGCCCAAATTGTCTGGGCTGCCGATTCGCTTGAGGCAGAAACCAAGTAATAATAAACCGCATCAACGTTTGTATTGACAACGGCTTTGTATTTACCGTCTGTCGAATCAAGAACAAGCGGAACGCTATTCGGCCAACCAAAAGACGTGTTATGCTCATGATCCGCAGTATCATAGTAAAGTGTGAGAACAGTGTCCGGTGCCGACGACTCTTCAAGCGAAACCTCGAATGAAATTGCAGAATCCGAGTAGGTTGCTGAATAGCTATCGATAGCGGGAGCGCCTGAAACTTCAGATGTAGAAATCGTGTAGCGAGAGTAATCTCCATCAGAGGTAATCTCCGTCGTGAATATTTCCGCAAATTCTTCAGCCGTAAGCGAAGGACCGTTATACTTAAATCTCGTGGTGCCATATGTATCTGCATAAGCAGTCTTGTCATTATGGACAAGCGCAGAAAACGAAGCAACCTTTCCAATAAGAATATCAACGGTACATGCGCCCCAGAAACCGGCATCCGATGCATCTGCTGTTCGCCTTGTAGAAATCGAACCGGACTTCAGGGTGATCACAGGATTATTCGCCGGTGTCATCGTAGAGCAGGACAAACTAAAACCATCAAGCGTGATGTTCGTTGTCGGGACCAATTCACCATCTGTTGTAATTGATCCACTGACGAACCGATCTGAAGCAAGCAACCTGAAATTACCTTTCAGCGTAATATCGCCAGATTCCACAGTGACTACCGAGGCATCACTACGGCTAAGCTCACCGTTAGAACAAGTGAACTTTCCCCCATTCCTGATTGTAAGCTTTCCATTGTTGAGTCGGAAATTGGTTGCCGAGCCACCGTCGTAGGAGCCATTGTCAAGTATCAGTTCAGCCCCCTCTTTGAAGTCCTGCCAGTTGCCACCTTGTTGGGTAAGTGTTGCCCCTCCGGATACCGTTATGACAACGTTTGCCTGCGGAGTGAAGTCAGACCCGACATCATAGATAACATTGTAATTTCCATCAATCACAACATCATCTGAAGGCGAATTACCCGGATGCGAAGTCGCTGTTTCACCGTAATAGTTCCAGTTTGCGGCTGTAGTCCACAGGCCGTCGCCGGCCGAACCGGTCCAGGTGTATGTGCCGGCGAGGAGGTGCCCTGCCACAGCCGCGACTGCGATTGTAATGATTTTCTTCATGTTTTTCCCTTTCTAAAACCAGTATTGCACCGCAGGAGACCCTCAGCGCACGAATACGAGGAATCCGCTGCCCCCGACCGTGACCGAGCCGTCGCCGGCGACCCAGGCTGCATTGTCCTTCGTGTACACGCCGTGGAGCTTGACGCCATTGACGCTCAGCGTGGGCGTCGTAAGCTTGAACCCGTCCGTGTAGACCATCTGCGTGCCGTCACCTGACGCAAGGACAAGGGATGCAACCATGACGTCGGAAGTAAGGCGGACCGCTCCGTTGCCCGAGAGCTCCCACCTGGTGCGCTTGAGCGCCGCAGGCGAGTCGTGGTTCTGCATCGCCGGCAGATGCGTTGCCGAAGGAACTGCGTCCGGATCGGTCGCGACGCGCCAGGTGGCGGGGCCGTTGCCGTAGTGGAATTCGTTGTGGACGCGTACGGTCGGCGCCGTGTCCGCGGCAGTCGAGAGGCAAACCGTGCCGGCGGCGGCGGGCGATATGTCCCGCGAGTCGGCCTGCGTCTGGTTCTGCATGGAGCCGCCGATCGCCTCGATGGTGCCGGAGAAGTTCGCGAAACTCGCGTTCGCGCCGGTCAGCGCGACCTTGACGCGTCCTCCGGAACCGGGACCGAGCAGTCCGTTGTTGCCTCCGTTGGCGTCGATTGCGCCCGATCCGGCCAGCGCGCCGGCAGTGATGTTGACGGACCCCCCGGAACCGGAGCCAAAGCCCTCCAGGGCGTAGCCGAAGCCGCGCGAGGCGATGAGGCCGTCGTTCGCGAGCGTTCCGCCCACCACGAGCTTCACTACGCCGCCGCCCGCGTAGGCGTGGCCGTCGCCAGGCGCGCCGGAGCCCCACGAAAGCGGGTCGAGGATCGAGCCGTAGCTGACGAATCCGGTAATGTTGGTGCAATGCCCGCCGTCGCCGGCATGCGAGCCACCCGCGTCCTCGCGGTAGCCAGGGCCGCTGCGGGACCAGCCGCGCGACTGTCGCGCGCCAGCGTCGCTCGCTGTGCCCGCCTGGATCACGGAGTCGGCGGAGAGCGACAGGTCGCCCGTGACGGCGACGTTGACACTCGTCTCCGGCGCGGCGGACGGGCCGAGGTGCGTCCAGTTGGCGCCGCCGGAGAGCGAGACGTCGCCTGCGACCGTCAGCACGTTGGAGGGTGTGGTCAGGAAGTTCACGCGCTCGCCGATCTGGACCCAGCCGGCGACGGTCGCGTTCTCGAGGTCCCACTGCATCGTGCCGCGCTTGGCGACGTCGGCTACGACGTAGACGATGTCCGAAGCCGAGGGAACCGCGCCCTTCGACCAGTTCCTGGCGTCGTTGGCGTGCTCGTTCGCGGTGCCGGTGAAGAGGTTGCCCGTCACGGAGGCGAAGAACGTCTGGGGCGTGGCGGAGTCGAGGACGGACTCCGGGTCGTTCGCCTCGCCGAGGCGGAACTGGTAGTGGTAGAGCGTCCCTTCGACGCCGTTGGTCGTGAACGTATAGGTCGTTGCGTCGGCAGCGGAGGCTGCGACGAGCGTCTCCTCGAGGGACGCCGGATCGGTGCCGAAAAGGAGATAGAGCGGCTTTCCGCCGCCGACCTCGACCGGGACGGAGAGCGTCGCGGCGAGGCCGTCGACGCTCGCCGACGCGGCTCTCGCGAAGGCGGCGTTCACCGTCGTCTCGAGGAGCGTGAGCGTCACGGTGTGGTCGGTGGTGTTCGTGGAATACGCGACGCGGCCGATGTCGGCGGCCGTGAGCGCGGCGCCGTCCACGAGGATCTTGCCGCCCGCGAAGAGCGCATTGAACTCCGCCGAGAAGTCCGGGGGCTCGCCCTCGGGATTGTAGGCGTAGGTATAGGAGCACGGGGCGCCTGAGCGGAAGTCGAAGTGCGGATCGGCGCCGTAGAAGCCGCGCGGGGCCTGGCCAAGGTTGCTAGTGCGCGTAGAGACGACGGACGAGCCGCGGACGACGAGCGCGTTGCCCGTGCCGCCAGCGATGAACGTGACGGCCGTGATCGAGCCGTTCAAGACCGTCCGCGGGCCGGGGTTGAGCTCGGCGGTACAGACGAACGAGGCACCGTTCACGGTGATGTCCCAGTTCTGCAGGTTGAGGTTGCCGGAACGCGTGCAGTCCGCGTCGATGCGGATCGTGTCAGACTCGGTCAGAACGACGCCGTCGCGCCAGTTGCCGGGGGTGGCCCAGAGCCCGTCGCCCGCCGCGCCCGTGAAGACGGCGGAGTAGGCGCTCGGCGTGAAGGCCTTCACGGCGGTCGCGGCCGCGACCGCGCCGTTCGTGACGATCGCGAAGGCGTAGTGGACGGGGACGTCCGTCTCCAGTCCGGAAAGTGCCTTCGTGAAGGTGGTTTCCGCGACGGCCGCGCCTGCGCTCTCGGCATGGTCCCACGCGGAGAGGTCGTCCGTCGCGGCTGCGGCCGCGCCCCAGAGCGCGTAGACCGTCGCGCCGGGGTCGGTCTTCGACACGAACGCGGAGATCGTCGCCGAGGTTTCGCCGACTTCGCTGGCGGCAGGCGACGTGATGCCGTAGGGGGAGACGGCCGCGAGGCGGAACGTCGAATACGCCGAGGCGTTGCCGTTCGTCGGCGTCGCGGCGGCTTCCACGACGATCTGCTCCGCGAATTCGGCCTGCGTGAGCGTGGCGCCCGCGACGGTGAACTTGCCGTTCGAGAAGTATCGAGAGTAGACGTCCTCCGGAGCGCGAGGAACCGTCACCGCCGCGCCGGAGCCGGCGGGCAGGTTCGCGTGGACGCCGGCCATCTGGTAGAAGCCGTCGTTGCCGGAATTGAAGAGAGTGAGGGAGCCGCCGGAGAGGACGGGGACGCCGTTCTGGCGGGGCGAGATCATCCGGACGATCCAGTCCACGCCGCCCAGGTCGAACTCCGTGTCCGACGGCGGCTGGAACTCGCCGGACGAAACGAAGATCGTACCGCTCGTGTATTCGTCGGCCGCGTTCGGGCTGGACAACGTGCCCTGGCATTCGAACCAGCCTCCGCGCATCACGAGCGGAATCGCGCCGGCCCAGGCACCCGTGCGGACGACCGTTCCGCCCGTTTCGATCACGAACGAGCCGAGGCTGGAGTTGCTCGCCGTCCCCCGCAGGAAGAGGGTGCCGCCGCTGCGCACCGTCACCGTCCCGTCGAAACGGACCTGCCCGGCCGTTCCGGAATCGTAGGTGCCGCCGTCGAGGACCAGCGCGCCGCGGATCTCCGCCCAGGCGCCGCCGGTGATCTGCACAAGCGTCGAGCCGCCGGAGATCGTCGTCGTCCCGCTCGGCTTCCAGTCGCCGCCGGGGTCGTAGGACACCGTATCGCCGTTGGCGATCACGATGTCGTCCGCGGGCGTGCTGCCCGGCGAGGTCGCGGCGGGGGACGTCGTCGCGCCGCCGTCGTCGGTGTAGTCCCAGTTGCCGGCGGTGAAGTACAGGCCGTTGCCGGCCGCTCCGGTCCAGGTGTAGGTGCCGGCCGAGAGAGAGACTGCCGTGGACGCGATCGCAACAGCAAGAAGTCTTTTCATCATGCTCCTTTCAATCACTGGCTCACGTACTGGATGTCGTCAAGGTAGAAAGTCTTCGCCGGACCGCCCAGCGTGAAGGCAAAGCCGGTCTTCATGCGCGAGAGGTCCTGGCCGTCGAGAGCGATGCGATAGCGCGTCCACCCCTTCTTCAGCACGATTTCCGTCTCGCCCTTGCCGGTGTCGGGAAACGCGCAGTCCTTCAAACCTCCGCAGAAGAACTTGACCTTCTCGCCGCCCTTCTCGCCGCGCGCCCAGAAGACGAGCGTGTTCGCCTCGGAGAGGTTGAATCCCCCGTCCGCCTTGCCCCAGTCGTTCGCGGGGCTCTGCCACATTATTCCCGCCCAGTTGTCTCCCGCCGAATACGAGATTTTCATGCAGGCATCGCCCGAACGCGGATTCTCCCCGCACGAGTCCTCGACCTTCAGTGCGCCGGTGTTGCCCATGTATCCGGACACGAACCAGTGGCGCGGAGAGTCGTCGTACACGGCGAACGGAAGCTTCTCGGCGCGGCGTTCCTTCTTCGGCTTCGGGCCCTTCCCCAGCATGGGCCAGTTCGCGTACGCGGCGTTGCCCCTGCCGTCGAAGCAGTACGCGTAGAGACGGTACTTGCCGCCTCCGGGAAGCTTCACCTTGACCCTGTCCGTGCCCTGCCCGGCGACAATCGCCTCGTCCCATCCCTCGGGCATCGCAAGTCCGAGCCCCGCCTCGCCGTAGTACGAGGCCTCGTCGACGAGCGTCCACTTCCAAATGAGCCTGTCGCCCTCGGGATCGCTGGCGGACACCGAGGCCTCGACGGTCTCGCCTTCCCCGGGGGCGTCCTTCGAGACCTTCACCTCCCCGATCACGGGGCAGCGGTTGGAGACCTTCCGCCCCCAGAACTTCGCGAGCGTCGCGACGACCTCGAGCTTCGTTCCGTCGGGGAGCATCGTGCCGAACCACGTCGGCGAGACCTCGTTCTTGTGTCCCCATGTGAAGACATATCCGCCGAGGCACCACTTGCCCTTCTCGTCGAGGATCGTCTTCTCGTAGACATCGCGGTACCACTCCGCCTTGCGCGTCGACGTCCATTCGAGCGGAAGGCCGTTCGGCGCCTTGCCGCACTCGTCGGCCCCCATCGGGCCGTACTCGGTTAGGATATACGGGATCCTGCCTCCGAGCTCGCGCCAGCGTCTGCCGACGGTGAGCGCGCCGCCATAGGAGTTGAGGCCCATGTACTGGAGTTCGGGCGCGTACCTGATGATCGCGTCCGCCTTGTCCTTCCACATGTCCGCGACGACGGTGCCGACTGGATGGTCCGGATCCGCCGCCTTGACCTTCCTTGCGAGGTCGTTGATGAAGGTCCACATCTCCTTCGGGTTGGGCTCGCCGAGCTCCATCTCGTTGCCGAGCGCGTAGCAGAGGAGCGCGGGATGCCCCTTGATCTTCGAGACAGTCTCGAGCACCTCGCGTTCCGTGCGCTCAAGCGCCGCCCTGTCGAGGTAGCTGAAGCCGTGGTTGTGGTGGCCGAGCCAGAAGCCGAGCATCACGGTGTGGCCGTATTTAGCCGCCTCGTTCAGCTCCTTCTTCGCCTTGTCGGCGCCCCACGTGCGGAACGAATTGCCGCCGATCTCCCTGAGAAGAGCCTTCGACCCGCCGCCTCCGCCGCCGTTGATGAAGTAGGGCTTTCCGTTGAACGTCAGATGCCAGGCGCCTTCGGTTCCCTCGATCTTGACGACCGAGCCCGCGATCGCATGGAATGCCGCAAATGCCGCGACAGCCGTCGCGCCAATCGTCCGTCCTGTGCCGTAGATGCGTGTTTTCATCTCTCTGCTATGTATTGGATGTCGTCAAGATAAAAGGTCACCGGCGCCCCGTCGGCCGCCAACACGAAGCCAAAGCCGCTCTTCACGCGCTTCAGGTCGAGTCCCGCGAGGGGAATGCGACATCTGGTCCATTCCCTGGAGAGAACAGCGTCCTTAAGCTCCGCGCGGCATGTGTCGGAGAACCGCTTGTCGGTAATGCCCCCCATGAAGAAGGTGGCCTTCTCGCCGCCGCGCTCCCCGCGGGCGTAGAACTCGAGCGCCGTCGCCTTCGAGAGGTTGGCGCCGCCGGGGAGGTCCCCCCAGTCGTTCGCGGGGTCCTGCCAGTAGACCCCGGCCCAGCCGTCCTTCGCGGAATACTCGATCTTGAGGCATGTGGCGCCGTCGTGCGGCGTCTCGTGGCACATCTCGTCGAGCGAGAGCGCGTCGCGGTTGCCCATGTATCCGCTCGCAAACCAGCTCGCCGCAGAGCCGTCGCGGTAGACCGCGCGCGGCATTTCCGCCGCGGGGAGCGCCGCGTCGTCCGCGCCGGAGGGCAGCCTGACGGAGACGCTCGCGTGAGAGGCGTTTCCGGCCGCATCGGACACGAAGGCGCACAGGCGGTACGCGCCCGCCGAGGGGAGCTTGGCGACGACGGACGGAGTGCCCTGCCCGGACACTATCGAGCCGGCGATGCCCGCCTTGGCCGTTGCGGAAGAAAGATTCTTTTCGAAGTCGGGAGTGTCGGCATACAGCTCCCAGCGCCACGAAACGGCGCCGCCCTCGGGGTCGGACGCCTCCGTCCACGCCACGACCGCGCCATCAGGGCTCTCCAGGACCGTTCCGGACGTCTTGATCGCGCCTATTTCAGGAGCGCGGTCCCGCTCGGCTGCGGAAACAGCGAGTGCGGCGGCGAAAAGCAGCGATGTGAGGACTTGTCTCATTCCGCCCACATTATAGCATCACGGCGGAATTCGGCAAATCACCCAAATGAGGGATAAACGGGAAAGCCGCCTGTCACCTGAACCTACCGTCCGCGTCGACCGCGACGCGGCTCCCGTCGGACAGCAGCCAAAGCACGGAGACGCCGCCTTCCACCGGAAGCCGTGGCATGGTCTCATCGACGAACCTGCGTCCTTCCCCAGGGCCGAGGATGAACAGCACCGTGGACAGCCCATCCGCCCACATCGCGGACCGGCAGAGCACGGTTACCGACGCGACATCGTTCGAGACGGGCCTCCCCGTCCTTCCGTCGTAGATGTGGCTGCCGCGGTAGTACGTCGCGCTCGTCGCCAACGCCTCGCCCTCGCGAAGATCGGCAACCGCGGCGAATCCGCCGCCGTCCGGGTCTTTCACGCCGGTCTTCCACGGCTTGTGCGAACCGCCCTCGCCCTCGAGTGCCTTGAGGTTTCCGCCGAGGTCGAGAAGCACGTCGTTTCCGTCGACGTAGATCGATTCCGCCGCCAGGTCGACGGCAAATCCCTTGGCTATCGCACCAAGGTCGAGCGTTCCAGGCCCCTTCCAGCGCGGATTGAACGCACCGCCCGACGCCCGCATCAGCTTGAACGCCGCCTCGTAGCACGGCTTCATGCGCGGGTCGCACTTCACGAGAATCTCTTCCTCGTCAAGCGGCGCAAGCCGGCTGATCTCCGATTCCGCGTCATGGGCGTTCAAGAGCCGCTCGACCTCGGCGAACGCGCCTCCGGCGGACTTGCGGTAGGTTGAGATGGGAAGTCCGTAGCCGGCAGATCCGCCGCGCACCTGCACCGCCGCAATCGTCCCCATCACCGGCCACTCGACGCGCTCGACCGGCTCGCGCGAACACCCCCAGAGCAGCACGGCCGCGGCAATCGCTGAAACCAAAACAACAACGTGAGCCTTCAAGAACTTCATGTCGTTTATCCTTTCGGCCAGCATTCTCACCCCAATTGTATCAAAATCTCCATCGTCGACGCAATCATGTCGGCTCCGGCTCCATTCTTTAGTCGCGACGGTCCGGACCTCACCAGCGGTAGTAGCGGTATGGGTCGTCCTCCGGCACGGGGACGTCGGCGTAGCGGACCTCATCCGTCGAGAAGCTCACGCCCAAGTTCGCCAAGATGCGGCAGAGCATGTACTGCGCGCGCCGCTTCGTCGTCCTGAGGTACGGCTTCGCCGCGTCGTCGATCGCCCACGGCGGGACCTGCCAGAACACGATCCGGCCCTTCCCGTGCGCCACCGTCCGAAACGCCGCGTTGCCGTCCTCCGCCGGACTCGTGAACGCGTCGAAGTCCATCGAGCCGTGCCACGTCCAGTCGGCGTTGGAAAGTCCGTTCAGCATCGCGGGCGGACGCCCGATGCGCGCAGCTATGCATCCGTTCGTCGGAGCCATCTCGAACGGGACGGGGCTCCATTCCGCGACCTCTTTCGCGGTAAACCCCAGGCATAGCGCCTGTCCGCCCTTCGCGACGAGGTCGAGGAAGCCCTTCGGCTTCTCCGCTCCGGACGAGACGACGTAGACGGATCCCGATCCTGCGTCCTTCTCCTCCTCGTCCTGCTTCAGCCCCTTCACGAGGTCGCGCATCGCAATCCACGCCGTGCGCCCGAACGCGCGCGGTCCCTTCGACCTGATGCGCGCACCGTCGCCGAGACGCGAGACGAGACGTCGCACGACGTCGTCCGCGACGGGGTCGGGCGCCGTGCGCGCCGTGACGTCCAGCTGGCAGAACGTGATGCGTCCGTCGCCGACCGTCCAGTCGAGGAGCGGCGCGTACTGGAGGTCGAACCCGCCGTCGGCGAGCGCGCGCCAGTCGCCGACCGTCGGCTTCTCCGGAATCGCCGTCGCCACATTGCCGCGGTTGCCGCACCGCCACACGCGCGTGTTGACGTACCCCGCCCACGTGTCGGTCAGGTACGACTGCTCGTTCTTCGGAATCCCCTCTACGTACGGCATCACCAGGGTCGACTCGCCGTTCCAGTCGCGCAGCATGTCCGCGTCGAGGCCAAGTCCGAGGCTGTCGTCGCGGAAGCGCGGGAACGCCGTCCTGAGCCCGTACGTCTGCGCGCGGAACCCGACGGACTCGAGCGTGTCCTTCGTCTGCTCGAAGACGAGGACACGTGCGCGCGACTGGCGCGCCGCCGGAACGAGCACGCCGTAGAGCAGCTCGCGCGTGAGGCATTCGCGTCCGACGACGAACGGCGTCTCGGGAGCAAGAGCCGCGTCGGACGCCTTCGCCTTCAGCTCGTCGAGTCCGAGGTGCGCATACTTGACGCCCAGTCGGTCGAACTCCTTCGCGGTCAGCCCCTTGGGATCATACAGAAACGGCGTCCGCGACTTGTCGTCCGCCTTCACGGGGGCATACGCCTCCACGGCGAAGACGTCGCGCCGCCCCGCTCCGCCTGCGAAGGCGAATTCGGCGATGATCGTGTAGCGTCCGGCCCTGTCGGGGAGCGGAATCGACACCGGCACGTCGCGGCGGCCGCCGGCCGGAACGGAGACCTTGCCGCGCAGGACATCCCCGAAGCGCCTGCCGCCGTCCTTCAGCTCGCACGTCCACTCGACCTCCTGGTCCACGCGGCGGTCGTTGAGGACGACGAGCGTCTTCTCGACGGTTCCGCCGGGACGGAAGTGGTGCTTCTTGTCGGTGAAGACTCCCTTTCCGCCGATGAACGCGCAGTCGTCGCCGTTCCACCTGCGAAACGTCTCGCCTATGCCGGTACGCGCATAGCGAGCCGCGTCGCCCGTCCCCGTGTCCCAGCCCTCGTCGCGAATCTCGTCCGGCACGATGCCGGGGCGCTTGAGACCTTCCCAGCGGCGCGGGTTGACGAGCATCGGGGCCTGTCCGCCCCTGAACAAGCCGCCCTGGTCCCATGGCAGCATCGCCGTGATCCCCCACGCGCGGTGGCTGCGCCAGTTGTCGGCCATGTAGGCGGACTGGACGCCGGAGTAGCGGAGCTCCATCTCGCGGAGAGGCCCGTTGAGCTCATACCACTTGAATGGCCTCTGCCGCCTCCAGAGCTCCTCCTCCCTCGCAAGCGCCCTGGCCGTCAGCGGATCGTCGCCGAGGTACGCTGCATCGCCGAGAAGCGCGGCAGCGTACTCGCTCGCCCAGAGGCTCTGGTACCCCGGCTTGCGCCAGATGAAGAGCGGACCGCGGTAGCTCGACCACGAGGAGATGTGCGGCATGCCCCACTCCACGAAGAAGAGCGGCTTCACGCCCTCCTCGCTCCAGTGCGCAAGCCAGTCGCTGCGCTCCTGCACGGGCGCCCAGTTGAGGTAGATGTTGACCGTGTGGAACTCGTCGAGGTTGCCGGACTCGTGGTGGTATGCGGGGCGCGTCCGGTCCAGCGACTTCGCGATCTCCCATGCGATGTGCGCGCAGCGGCGCCTGCCGATCGCGCCCGCCGCGCGTCCGTTCCCCTCCTCGGGCGTCAGGTCGTACTTTCCGTCGATCCGGAGCGGGTCCATGTCGCCGACGTATCCCGTAAGGTTGTGGTTCATCGCGTACGTGACCACGCTCGGATGGTTCCGGGCCCGGCGTATGCACCACCGCGCGAGCTCGCGGTAGCGCGCCGCGACGGCGGGATCCTCGAGCTTCATGTCGAAGTCGCGGGAGTGGGGCAGCGAGAACGAGAAGAGCATGCCCGTCTCGTCGCACACGTCGAGGATCGCGTCCATGTACGACACCGCGCCGGGCGAGAAGTTGTAGTTTTCCGCAATGACGTAGTTGACGCCCATCTCCTTCAGGCGGCGGCACGCCTCGAGCGCGGACTCCCTGCACGCCACGCCGGCGTCCGCGTTCATCGTGCGGTTCACGAGCGCTCGCAGGTGGATGGGCGTTCCGTTCAGCATCAGGTCGCGTCCCTTGATCTTCACGTCGCGGAAGCCGAACGCGAACGGCAGCGCCGCGTCGAGCGTCCGGCCTTCAGCGTCCTTTAGCTCCAGTGCGCAGACATAGCGGTTCTGCGGCGTATGCACGTCCCACGTCTTCGCGCCGCGCCAGTCCGCGGCAAATGCGACGCGCCCGTCGGCGTCGGGCCTAAGGCCCTTCCCGAAGAAAACTGCGACAGGTTTTTGCAAGGCGGCCTTCGCAATGTCCTCCGTATCGTACACGCGCGCCTCGAGCGTCGCCTCGCCCGGGATGCGCTCGCACTCGGCGACAAACGTCGCCTTGCCGTCCGCGACGTCGCACTCCACGGTCGCCGCGACGACCCGCGCCTTCTTCGGCACGACGTCGAGGTAGACGTCGCCGGTGATGCCGCGGAACTTCACCTCCGTCCTGGCGGCCGTCGCGCGGTCGGGCGCGTTGAAGTCCAGCGTCTCGGGGTTGAGCGGATACGCCGTAACGTCGAGGACGACCGACTGCCTCTCGCCGGGCTTGACAAAGTCGGTGATGTCCGCCTCGCCGCCCGGGAACGAAACCTCCGCAGCGCGCTTCCCGTCGACATAGACTACCGCGTGAGTCTGGAGCATCGTGAACGTCAGGACGACGCGTTTCCCCGCGGACTCCTCCGGCATCACGAAGTCGCGCCGGTACCACGCGCGGTCGCCGGTTTCGCACTTCACGTCCTTGTCCTCGAGCCACGGCGAGATGTACACGAGCTGACCCTCGCGCCGATGCTCGCCCTTCCTGGCCCAGACGGACGGGACCTTGCCCCAGCCCCAGCCGTCGTTTTCGCCCGGCACGACGCCGGGCTTGTCGGAGTCGAGCGGCGGACGCCACCCCCAGAGTCCGTTGAGGCACCACCGCGCGCGCGTAGCCGTCGTCTGCCGCCAGGCGTCGTCGAGCCCCCACGGATCCGCAGGCGCGCCCCCGGGGAGGGGCGCGTTGCACGGCTCGGTTGCGCGCAATCGCTTGAGCGACACAGTGAGCCGGTCGAAGTCAGCCGTGCCGGCGGCGCCGAGGTTGCTGGTTGAGATGCGCAGCCGCGCCGCGCCCTCGGGCACCTTGTAGTCGCGCTCGCAGTCGATCCAGTCGTGCGTGCCGACGAACCCGAACACGCGGGGCCAGCCGCCGACCTGCCTGCCGTCCGCGTCGTGGAAGCTCATCGGCACGCGGGCGGTCATCCAGCTTTCCCTGCCGCAGACGACGCCGTCGGTCTTCATGCGCGTCTTGACGGTGATCACCCCCCATTCGGGCTTCAGCGCAACGTCCCAGGACTTGCTGCGTCCCGGCTCGAACGACCGCGGCTCGCCCGAGTCGAGCAGCACCTCCCCGCCATCGGCGGACACTACGAACGGGACAACGGCCAGGAATCCGGCAAGCCCGGCCCCCGCAAGCGACTTCGCGAAGTTTCTCATGTCTGGATATTATACCAAATACCCAGCCACGCAGACTCCCCGGCGGAAATGGCGACACCGCGCGGAAGCCCGGCTTTGTGCGGAATGTCTACGAGGCCGAGGCACGGGCGTGCGGACAGGAGTGGGGACACCCGCCGCAGCCGTGCGCACAGGAACCCGGCATCGAGACATCCTCGCCCGTCCAGCAGTAGGTGCAGAGGCGGTCGCGCGGGATTCCGATCGCGGCGACAAGGTCGTCCACGGTCTGGAACGCGAGAGACGTCAGATTGAGCTTCTCGCGGATGTATTCGACCATGCCCTTGTACGCCTCACCCTCGTGGTCGACGTACTTCGAGATGTCGGCGTTCTCGCCTTCGCGCCCTCGGATATAGCGGCGGGTGATGAGATCGTATTCGTTCTTCGAGCGCGAGAAGTTGATGAATCGGCAGGGGTAGAGGAGCGGAGGGCACGCGATGCGGATGTTGACCTCGCGGCATCCCTCCTTGAAAAGACGGTCCGCCTGCTTGCCGAGCTGGGTCCCGCGGACGATTGAATCGTCGCAGAAGACGAGGCGGCGGTCCTTGATGAGCCCAGGGATGGGAATGAGCTTCATGGAGGCCACCCTCTCGCGCTGCCGCTGCTCCTGGGGCATGAACGAACGGGCCCATGTCGGCGTGTACTTGACGAACGGACGCGCGTACTTGATCCCCGCCTCGTGGGCGTAGCCGAGCGCGTGGGAGGTTCCCGAATCTGGTATCCCGCATGCGGCGTCGACCGGCGTCGGATAGCGCTTCGCCAGCGCCGAGCCGCAGCGATAGCGCGCCATCTCGACGTTGCGGCCCTCGTAGCTCGACGCGGGATAGCCGTAGTAGACCCAGAGGAACGAGCAGATGGCCATCTTCTCGCCGGGCTCGACAACGGTCTTCATGCCTTCCGCGGACATCTCCACCATCTCGCCGGGGCCAAGGTCGCGGACATAGTCGTAGCCGAGGTTGGGGAGCGCGCAGCTCTCCATGAGCGCGATCATGCCGGACTCCTTCTGCCCGACCACGATGGGAGTCCTGCCGTAGCGGTCGCGCGCCGCGTAGAGACGCCCGTCGTCCGTCATCAGGAGAATCGAACAGCTGCCCTTGATCCTGGACTGGACGTACTTTACGCCCTCGACGATCGAGCTCTGCGTCGCGATGAGGGCCGAAACGACCTCCGTCGGCCCGACCATGCCGGAGTTGGTGGAGAACTGCAGCTGGGCGGAGTTGTTCTGGAAAAGCTCCCTCTCAAGCTCCGCGATGTTGGTTATGAGCCCGACCGTCACGATGCCGAACGTGCCCAGCTTCGAGCACATTATCAGCGGCTGTGGATCGGTGTCGGAAATCACGCCGAGGCCTACGCTGCCCGAGAAACGCGCGACATCGTGCTCGAACTTCGAGCGGAACGGCGCGTTCTGGATGTTGTGGATAGACCGCTGGAACCCGTTGGGGCCTAGCACCGCCATGCCGCCGCGGTGGGTCCCGAGATGCGAATGGTAGTCCGTGCCGAAGAAGAGATCGCTTACACACTCCCCTTTCGAGATCACGCCGCAGAATCCGCCCATATTACCTCCTTGGTTGACAGGTGCATATTATACCAAAAAGAAGGCCCGCGGCGAAAGCGCCGCGGGCCTTCCCTCGCATTGCCGCGGGAGATTACTTCGCGATGACGCGGATCATCTCGACGACCTTGTTGGAGTAGCCCCACTCGTTGTCGTACCACGCGCAGACCTTGACGAACGTCGGGTCGAGCTGGATGCCGGCCTTGACGTCGAAGACGGAGGTGCGCGCCTCGTTGCGGAAGTCGGTCGAGACGACCGCCTCGTCCGTGTAGCCGAGGACGCCCTTGAGACCGCCGGCGGCGATCTCGGTCTCGCTGGCCTTCTTCATCGCCGCGCAGATCTCCTCGTACGTCGCGGGCTTCTCGAGCTCGGCCGTGAGGTCGACGA
>JAFRJH010000237.1 GCA_017432385.1 Kiritimatiellia bacterium | reverse complement strand
TCTTGCAGTGTGCAAGTGTTTTTGGAGATTTCATAATCCTGATAATCCTGTAAATCCTGTCCAAAAGAAATTTTGCAATTGCCGCAAATGAAATCACAGCCCCCCCCATATTCGTGCAGCCTGCGAAGCAGGCGCATTCGTGTGCCGCATAGGCGGCTTTCGTGTCTTGGCGCGATGGCGAAAGCACGTAGTGCTGACTGCGGCGCGAACCATCACGCGAAGGCCGCAATCCTGTGAACAGTCAGTGTGATGCAGTGTATGGATGCCAGTTGCGGACTTCAAGCGGAGATGGGACGCGCAGCAGGAAATCGCGCTTGCGCGATTCGCCGCGCGCCAAGGTTCGTGCTCGCGCGTCCGCGCCAAACATGCCGGCATGGGTCATGCAGAGACTATTGCCTCTGCATAAATATCTCGTTGCACCCACGGCCGCGCGGCCAAGGCGGTCTTGCAATCCGCGGCGGCGGACGGCGGGGTGCTTTGGCCTGGGCCTGATGCCGTGATGCGTCCGCAGTCGGGCTCGCCGGTCGCTATGTCCGGCGGGTGCGGCAGCCGAGTCTCCACTCGCGCATGGAAACGCCGAAACGCTTCTTGAAAAGCCGCTTGAGGTAGTCGGGGTTCCCGAATCCGCACGACTCTCCGACCGCGAGGATCTTCCGGTTCGTCCCCGCGAGCATCCTCTTCACGGATTCGAGCCGGACGGCGAGTATTGCGTCCATGACGCTCTCCCCCCTGAGCTGCCTGAACCTGAGGTCGAGAAGACTCCGCGAGACGCGCAGATGGTCGATCACGTCCGATGTGCTTATGCCGTCCGTCGCGTGTTCGCGTATGTAGTCCATCGCGTGCTGCACGAGGACGACCGACGGCGGCAGGTTGCAGGTCGAGCTCCGATTGAAGAGCTTGGCCCGTCCGATGATGACCGTCTTCTCCGGCACCGCGCGTCCGCGCATCATGTCGTCCAGCATCGCCGCCGCGGTGAAGCCCGCGAGGTCGAAGTTCGGCTGGATGCTCGTCAGCTGCGGTTTTGTGTTCTCGCAGACCAGCTCGTCGTTGTCGCACCCGATGACCGCGACCTCCGACGGGACCTTCAGCTTCGCGTTCCGGCAGGCCATCAGAACCTGCATTGCAAGGACGTCGTTCGCCCCGAACACCGCAGCCGGCTTGGGGAGCGACAGAAGAAACTCCTCCAGGGCGCCTTCGCGCATCTGGATGCCGTTCTCGCCCGAAAGGTTCGTCATCTCGAACGCCGTTTCCGGAAATTCGAAGAACTCCGCCCGCCTGTCCGCCGCCGCCCTGAACGCCGCCTTGCGTTCGAGGGACCAGCGTATGGCCGGCGGTGCCGGGACGAAGGCGTACGACGAGAAGCATCCAAGCGATCCGAAATGCTCGGCCGCGGCGGTGCCGATCTCTGCGTTGTCGATGAAGACCGCTCTGTAGCTTTGGTATCTGCACAGCTTCCCATGGAGGTTCTCGAGCGCCGCCACGCACGGGACCCCAGCCTCCAGGAGCCTTTCCACGGCTGGCGTGTATGCGGCCAGTATGCAGCCGTCGATGCCGCGTCCCCCGGACATGAGGGCCGCAACCTCCTCGTCATTGAAGCCAGTCCTTGAGCGGATGAGCTTGAGCTCCCAGTGCGGATGCCGGCTTGCGAAGCGTATGATGCCCCCGAGTCGGAGCCTTCCGTCCGAACCATTCGTGGGAATTGCCAGCAGAACTCTGCGGTTTTTCGTTTTCACAATTCAAAGTATACGAAATGATTGGCCAAAAAGCAAGGTTACTCTTGGCGGATTGTGCTTGCAATTGTGTTGCATCCATGCATGGAAGTTTGGTAAGATAGCGCCATCCAAACAAGAAATGGAGGCGCAAATGAACAGATTTACAGTCTCGGCCATCGCGGCACTCTCGGCCATCGCGGCGTTTGCCGACACCAGTGACTATTCCAAGAAGCTGACGATGACCGTCAATTCGTCCAGGTTTGCGCAGTCAGACGGCAGCGTCGCCGCGCTTCCCGTGCCGGTCCGCCTTTCCACGGCGATCTCCGGATTCTCGTACGACGACGTCGTGCAGACGGGTTCCAGCAAGGATCTGTACTTCGTCGACAGCGAGAACAACGTCCTCCCGTACGAGATAGAGAAGTGGAACGAGCAGGGCGAGTCGATCGTCTGGGTGCGCGTTCCGGCCTACGCCGCAGGTGCCCACATCTACATGTACTACGGCGGCCCGGCCGTCGCGCAGAACGCCGCCGCCGTCTGGTCCGGCTACACGGGCGTCTGGCACATGTCCGAGGATTCCGGAACGGTCGCCGACGCGACGGGCAACAACCTCGACGCCGTTCCCGCCGGCGACGACACGACGCAGTCCGTCGCGACTGCCGGCCCCGTCGGCAACGGACGCGTGAACGCATCGGACAACAAGGCAAATCGACTTGATGTAGCATACGATTCCAAGTTGAACATAGGTGATACGCTTTCCTTTTCGGGATGGGCAATGCTTTCGGGCACTCGCAGCGATGGCCGTATGGCAATGGTTATGCATAAGGAAAAGCTGTGGGAGCATGGATGGGGTGTTGCGGATTGGCCCGACACGGCAGATGAAATCTGGTTCTGGGGAAATTCAAATTCAGACGGGTGGGATGGAAACTGTGGTGAGTATCTTGGCGCGGTAGGAATTCCGAGTCTTCTGTCAGGATGGGTTCATGTCACCGTGACGCATTCCGGCAACACCGGGAAGATTTACATTAACGGAGAGCAGTGGGCTACCATACGGAGTGGTGACCGCACAGCAAACAGCTGGATAGCGGGCATCACTGACAACGACAAGAAGCTGTCTTTCGGTTATACATCCAACGGAGTCTGGGATGATGGGTGGACTCGTCCATTCCAGGGTGCGTTCGACGAGTTTCGACTTCATGATGACGTGTTGGACGCTGCGCGCATCAAGGCGGAGTATGTTTCGCAGGCGTACGCCGACGCGCTTGTCTACGAGGTGAGCGAGGTTCTTACGGGCACGGTGACGCTTGCCGATGCCGTCACATCCGGCATCGTGTCGGAGAACGGCAAGAACACGCTCACCGTGACCGCAAACGTCACCGCGATCAACGGCGAGAGCGCCAAGGTCTTCCTTGCGGTCGGCGTTTCCGAGCCGAAGGACGGCGATCCTGTCGTCCGCATGACGGGCATCGTCACCAACGAGGTGACAGCTGCCGGTACGACGACCTTCGTGTGGGACGGCGCCGTGCTCGGCACGAAGATCGCCTACGCGGTCATGAACGTCGTCGGTTCGACGACCAACTCGACGGCGGTTACAGTCTCAAAGCTGGCGGATCCCGCGGAGTATTTCTGGATTGCCGACGCCGAGGGCTACTGGAGCGACAACGCACATTGGACTACGTCCGTAAGCGACGGTCTGCCGCGTCTCGGCTATCCGTCCTACGGCTCTCGGTTCCAGACGCGCTGGGGCAGCAAGACGGCGCTGATACTCGTCGACGCCGCCTACGAAGACCTGCAGGGCGGTACGACGCTCGGGTGGCGCAACGATACCATCACGTTCCGCGGGACCGTCGAAGGCGCGGCGATCGGCTACCCCGAGGGCTCCGGATTCGGCGACGGGCAGTATGACAACACGCATATCACTCTCGACGGCGTCGCCTTGACGTGCGGCAGCTACCATGTCTATCACGACGCCTCGCTGACGATGCTGAACGGTGCGTCGCTTTCCACGCGGTGGGAGTTCTTGGTTGACGGAGAGAATGCATCGCTGTATGTTGGTGACGGCTGCGAGCTGAATCAGCGTGGCGTTGACGGCAACCGTTTCCAGCTCTCCGGCGAAAAAGCCTCGATCGTCGTCAGCAACGGACTCGTCCGCGCGAAATCGCTGCGGCTTGGCGCGCGGAACGACAGCGACACCGGCAACGTCGGGAAGACGCCGGCCGGAATCCGGTTTGAGGGAAATTCGCCCAGGCTTGTCATCAGCGGCGAAGCCAATATCCCGCTCGACATCGGTTCGGACATAGCCGTAGTCTTCTGCATCCCGGAGAATGGATATGCTTCGGCTCCAATTGCCAAGGACTCCACCTCCAACCGCGCTTTTGCGGACCGTGCGTCGTCCATTGAACATGGGCTTGCCTTCTCGATCGACGAGAAGTCGCCGTACCTCGCCGTCCGGACGAAGTTCCGCCAGCCGCTCGTCGACTGGACGTACAACAATACGGCCTACGAAGTCAACGCCGACGCGATCTCCCTTGCCGAGATGAAGTACGCCCCGACGGCCAGGATGTACTTCACCCCCGAGGAGGGCGGTGCGACGAAGTCCGGCGTGGAGGCGTACTGCTACACGCAGAAGGGCTTCGCGGTGTTTGTCCGCTGACGCGTTTCGTGGAACCTGCCATGAAGGCGCGACTGCTGGCATCCGCGTTTGCGGCGGCGTTCGCCATGGACTGTGCCGCCGCCGTGCAGCTCGTCGAGGTGACGTTCGATCCGGCGGGCGGCGAGCTTGCGGACGACTTGCGCATCGTGCGGGTCGGCGGCACGTACGGACAGAACGCCAACATATATCCGAGCGGCTCTGCGAGCAACTTTGCCGACCTTCCGTCCGGAAAGATCGCCCTTGCCGACGGCGTGTTCGCGTATTCGACGTCCGAGCGGTGGTGCAACTACTGGACGAAGCCCATCGAGCACATCCTTGCGGGGCGCAGCTACACGTATGTCTTGGATGTACTGGCGTTTGACCTGGAGTCTGGCGGTGCGCCCCTCTTCCACATAGGCTGGACGGACGGCGACACGTGGCAATCTGCGCAGCTTGGCAGCGCGCCAAACATCCAGGTGACAGGCACGGGCCGCCACACGCGCGTCCTTGTCGGCCGATCGGCCGAAATCTACAGGGTGCTTGAGCGTGCGTACATCGAGTCCTTCGGCGCCTGCTCGATGACGTTTCGCGTCCAGCTCTACGCGGGCAAGGACGCCGTCCCGTCTGGCGGCGCGTTCGCGGCGTCCGGCGAATGCGTTGCAATGCCGCTCCCAGTCCCGGTGCGCCGAGGGTTCGCATTTGCCGGCTGGAGGAACGCAAAGGGTGAAGATGTCTCGGCTGGAACCGAGGTGGCGGAAACGGAAAGTCACACGCTCACGGCGCAGTGGAAGCCGTGGAGAGTGTCCGTCGAGAACGGGGACCGCCCTCAGGTCGGCACGCGGCTCGTGGCATCAACAAACTACGGCGACGGATCGCGCGAGGGCGAGGATGGCGTCGTGTCGTACAAGTGGTTCCGCGGAGACTGGAAGGGCGGATACGAGTCCGCTGAGGTGTCCGCCGACGCCGCCTACACCCCTGTCGAAGGCGACCTCGAGCATTTTCTCAAGGTGGTTGCCTACGTGGACGGCGAAGAGGCCATGGCTGCTGCGCTGTGGGTCTCAAAGCTCCCCGTCGTGTACATCGACACGTCCGATGGCGCGGACATCGTCGTCAAGACCGACGAGAAGGCCTCGAACGTGCGCATCCAGGGGAATGCGAGGTTTGGCGAACAGTACAACGGCGTCGCGTTCGTCAAGGGACGGGGCAACTCGACATGGGGAATGCCGAAGAAGCCGTACAAGGTGAAGCTCGACGCCAAGACCGACCTCTTCGGCTTCGGGAAGAACAAGCACTGGGTTCTGCTGGCCAACTACATCGACGTCAGCTCGATGCGCAACAAGACGGCCTACGACATGTCCGGCGAATTCGGACTGGAACACATGGACTCGACATGGGTCGAGGTCGTGTTCAACGGGCGCTTCGACGGCATGTACCAGCTCTGCGAGCATGTCCGGGTCGACAAGACGCGCGTCAACATCTTCAACTGGGAGGATGCCGTCGACGACGAGGAGGATCTCTCGTCCATTGACCCTGCGTCGTCCGACATTGCCGGCGGCTACCTGTGGGAGCTTTCCGCCGAGTACGACGAACTCTCCAGGTTCAAGATCGACGTGACAGGCAACGGCGACACGAACGAGGACATCCCGGTCATGTTCAACCGTCCAGAGGTCGCCTTCACGAATCCCGCGATGATGGACTGGTGCGGCAACTTCTGGCAGGACGTCTATGCCTCCTGGACGTCTCCGCTCACCGAGCCCGCCGACGGAGCGGCAAGCGGGAAGGACCTCTGCGACATCGACTCGATGGTGTCCTACTGGCTGGTCAACGAGATATTCGGGAACGACGACGCCTGGTACAAGAGCCGATACTGCTACAAGGACGTCGGCGGCAAACTTGTCTTCGGACCGGTGTGGGACTGCGACTGGGGGCTCGGCTCGGTTGCCGTGGGGACAAACGATGTCGCGAGATGGCGTCTCGCGAAAAACAACAACAGCGGTTGGCCGGTGAGCTTCTACAAGGATTGGCTGGATGATCCCTGGTTCTGCCTGAAGGCGATGGAGAAGTACTGGGAGATGAGGCCTAGGTTCGCCGCGCTTCTTGCCGATGGCGGAAGCTATGACGCCGACGCTGACTATCTCCGCGAAGCCGGCCTTGCCGAAGACGCGCGCTGGAATGCGGAGCGCGAACAGTCCTACGGCGCGAACAAACGCACGCAGTCCGGCGACGCGGCGATCTTCAAGTGGTGGATGCAGACGCGCCTTGCATGGCTTGACGAGCAGTTTGCAGACCTCGACGCCTTCGTGGAGAACGTGCGGAACGGCGAGAGCTCGTCGCCGTTCGTGCGCACCCCCGGGACACTGTCCGTGGACAGTTCCGCGTTGCGCGAGGTTGCCGTCGGGCGCAGGGACGAAGCGGCATTCGCCGTTTCCGCCGCTGGTGCCGCGGCGGTCGACGTGATGCTGGACGGGAGCGTCGTCCTGCGCGCCCTGCCTGTCGCGGATGGTTCCTGCCGCTTCCGCCTGCGACCCTTCGCCGAGACTGCGGCGAGCGGCGCTCGCTCGCTCGTCTCCGTGATTGCATGTCGCGCCGACGGCTCTGTCGCGTCTCGCGACTACGTAACGCTCCGTGCGGAGGTTCCGCCCGGCTTCGGGGTTAGGATCAGGTAAACGAAGGTCTGGATGCGGGGATGAAAAAGACAGCGGACATAGTGATGGCAATCGCGCTTGCTGCGGCAAGCGCCGCCGCAGCGCCTGTCGACTGGGTGGACCCGACGATTGGCGCGACAAGTCACATGCTCGTGCCGGCGTACCCCACGGTGTCCGTCCCGTTTGGCATGTACCGCTTCACGCCGCCGGCCCCGTGGTTCACGGTCGACGAGGTCGACGAGGTCCAGCTCTTCCTGCCGTCGCACCGCGCGGCGTGCCTCTTTGCGATGCGCTTCGGCGAAGGGCGGCTCACGTTCGACAACAGGAAGGTGACGCCGTATTCGTTCTGCGCGGACGTCGACTCGCACGGCTTCGACCTGAAGCTCGTCCCCACGGCGAAGGGCGCGGCGATCCGCTTCGGCGGCGAAGGATACGCCGCTGACAAGGTCTCCTTCCGCGCGGCGAAGTCCAGCCGGAAAGGGAACGTAGTCCGCCTCGAGGATTCATTCCGCGGGGTCGCCGCGCACTTCTACGGCGAGTTCTCGGGCGAGGGCGGACGCGAGCTGAGGTTCGCCGTCTCGTGGATTTCACAGGAGCAGGCCGAGGCGAACTTCCGCGCGGAGCTTTCGGGGCGGACGCTCGACGAGCTCGAGTCCGCGGCGCGCACCGCGTGGAACGACGCACTCGGGCGCATAGCGGTCGAAGGGGCGGACGATTCGCGCAAGCGCGTCTTCTACACCGCCCTCTACCGCTGCCACGAGCGGATGGTGGACGTTTCCGAGGGCGGAAGGTTCCGCGGATGGGACGGGAATGTGCACGAAGCCAACGGCCGCCGCTTCACGGACGACTGGAGCTGGGATACCTACCGCGCGCTGCATCCGCTCTTCTGCATCCTCGACCCGGAGATGCAGCGCGACCGGCTCAACTCCTATCTCGCGATGGCATCAGAGACGAAGGAGGGCTGGGTGCCGACGTTCCCTAGCATCGGCGGCGACGGGCACAGCATGAACTCGTTCCATCCGGCGTCGATGTTCCTCGACGCCTGCGCGAAGGGCGTGCAGGGCGTAGACTGGAAGGCCGCATGGCGCGCCCTCGCGCACACCGAGCGCACGGCCAGCCGTCTGCCGTGGCACCGCGGCCCCCGCACGAAGCTCGACGAACTGCACGACCGCCTCGGATATTTCCCCGCGCTCCAGCCGGACGAGCAGGAGACGATGTGGCCGGAAGGACATTCGACGTGGGAGAAGCGCCAGCCGGTCGCAGTCACGCTCGGCTATGCGTACGACTCGTGGTGCATCGCGGAGCTGGGGCGGCGCGCCGGAGTCGCCGCGGACGACATAGCGGAGTTCGAGCGCAAGGCGAAGTTCAACCGCAACCTCTTCAACTCCGAGACCCGCTTCTTCCATCCGAAGGACGCGCGCGGAGAATGGGTGCGCGGTGTAGACTATACGCTCGGCGGCGGACTTGGCGCGCGAATGTACTACGACGAGAACAACGGCTGGACGTACGCGTGGGACGCTCAGCACGACATACCGTGGCTCGTCGGGGCGCACGGCGGTCCGGAGCGCTTCCGCGCCGACCTTGACGCGCTTTTCAACGCGTCGCTCGGCGCGCAGCCGTGGGAGTACGTCGCGAGGCTCCCCGACGCTACGGGGCGGATAGGGCAGTTCGTCGCGGGCAACGAGCCGGGCTTCCACATCCCGTACCTCTACAACTACTGCGGACACCCCGAGAAGACGCAGAAGCGCATCCGCCAGGTCCTGGACGCATGGTTCCGCGACGACGCGATGGGGCTTCCCGGCGACGAAGACGGCGGCGGCATGAGCGCGTTCGTAGTGTTCTCGATGCTGGGCTTCTATCCCGTCACGCCGGGCCTTCCCGAGTACCAGCTCGGCTCGCCGGTCTTCGACAAGGCGACGGTGAAACTGCCCGGCGGCGGCGCGCTCACGATCATCGCGCGCGGCGCGTCGCAGGGCGCAAAATACTGGACTCGCGCGTCGGTCGGCGGGAGGCCGCTCGACGGCACCGTGCTCAGCCATGCCGACGTCGCCGCCGGCAGGACGCTCGAGTTCGCCATGTCCAGACGTTTCAACGGACCAGACAATGGAGGTCAAAGATGAATAGGCTTGTCGTTGCATTTGCTTTCGCGGTGGTTGGCGCGTCGGTTGCGTCCGCGGAGGACGTGAAGGCGTCGGACGAGTATCCGGAGTTCTACAGCGGCGATTCGGCGAAGGGCATCGACTTCGTGAAGTCGATCAAGGTGCTTGCGCCGCGCCACTGCTCGAACGTCAAGGGCGACACGACCGTGGTCGTCGAGGCGAAGGGCATGACGCGCGCCGTTGCGAAGTGCTGGCGGCAGCCGGAGTCGGGCGACGGATGGGGCGGCGATGCGGTGCTGTTCGACGGCGAACTGGGCGCCGACGAGCGCGGCGAGTTCGTCCTCAAGGCGGATGCGTTTCCGAACGGACCGCTGACCGTCCGCATCCAGGCGATGGACAAGTCCGGCCACCAGGACTACTGCGAGCTGCAGATCTACAACCTCGGCGGCGTCAAGTGGCGGCAGGGCCTGCCGAAGGGCGATCCGCCCGGCGCGCAGGGGATGAAGCTCGTCTTCTCGGACGACTTCGACGGACCGCTTTCCATCTCGCCCGACGGACGGGGCGCGAAATACGCCGCGCACAAGACCGGGGGCGGCGACTTCAGCGGCTGGCCGTTCAGCGACCCCGACGGCGACTGCCTTCCGTTCGGACAGCAGGGGTCGTTCCTTCGGATACACGCCTCGAAGCCGTACGGAGCCAAGGGGCGCACAGGCATACTTTCATCGATCCGCTCCGACGGAACCGGCGTCGCCGTTCCGGTTCCCGCCTATTTCGAATGCCGGCTCATGTGCCACTCTGCGCCCGGCAGCTGGGGTGCGTTCTGGACGCTCTCAAAGGGGACGATTGGCATGCGGCCGGATGATCCCGCGTTCGAGGCGACGAAGAAGGCCGGATGCGACGAGCTGGACGTCATTGAATGCTATGGCGGATACGGTCCGCGCAATCCCAACCACGGCGGCAAGTACGGCGTCACCTCGCACTGGTGGGGGCAGCCGCAGATGGGCAAGGCGCCGCACGCGTTCCCGGACGCGATGAAGATGGCCGGCGGCTCGTCATGGAGCTGGACGTTCCACACGTACGGGCTTGCGATCACCGAGACCGACACAGTGTACTACTTCGACGACGTCGAGGTGCTTCGCCATCCCACGGGCCCCGTCTCGAAGTCGCAGGACACGTGGTTCCTGATCAACTACGCAATCGCCGGCATCAGTGGCTGGCCGTATGACCTCGAGCGCTACGGCAACGAGAGCGACATGTGGGTCGACTGGGTGCGCGTCTACTGCGGCAAGCCCGTGCCCGATGGCTTCGGCGAAGTCCCTCCGGTTGGCGTGAAGGGCTCGATCGGCGTCAACTTCACCTGCGGCAGGGACGAAGACGCCTTGCGCGCATGGGACATTGCCGGCGACGGCGAACGCGCGCAGGCGGGCTGGAACAACGTGGCGGTCGCGTCGGGGGGAAGGTCCGGGAAGCTTCTCGACAGCGAGGGCCGCGAGACGACGGCGTCGGTCTCGATCGGCAAGGGGGCGGAGCCAGAGCGCTGCGAGGGCTGGGGCTTCGGCGGAGCGGACCTCCGCCTCCACCGCGGCGCGCTGAGGGGGGCGCCTTTCGGCGTCGTCGGCGTGCCGTTCGAGAAGTACGACGTCGTCGTCCACCTGGGCGCCGGCGTCAACGGATGGAAGGGCGACGTGCTGCTCTTCAGCCGCGCCCGCGAGGAGATCGGCTCGTACGCCGTGAACTACGGCTGGATCGGGGGCGGTCGCTACGTCGAGGCGACGCGCGAGAAGGGCACCGACTCGGACAGGGCGGACTGCATGGGCGTCTTCAGGGGGCTGACTGAGCGCGAGTTCGCCGTGAAGGCCGTCCGCCGCGACGGAAAGGGCGCAGCGGCGATCGTCGGCGTGCAGATTGTCCCCGCCAGGTGATTCAGGAGGAAGCATGAAGGCATTCTTCGTTGCAGTTGCGTCCGCCGCGCTCGCCGCATGCGCGTTCGGTGGCGCGGAGCGGGACCCGGCGTCGTGGGTGGATCCCCGCATCGGGGCTTCGGCGAACGGGCACACCACCGCGGCTGCTGCTTATCCGTTCGGACTCGTCCAGGCCGGTCCCGACACGGGAGACTTCCACTGGGACTACTGCAGCGGCTACCGCGACGCGGACCGTTCGCTCTACGGCTTCTCGCAGACGCACCTGAGCGGCACGGGATGTCCGGACCTCGGCGATTTGCTGCTCCTTCCGGTCACGGGCGATGCGCCGGCGAGGCGCGCGCAGGTTCCGTTCATCAAGGAAACGGAGGTCGCGGAGCCGGGGCATTACGCGGTGACGCTAGCGGACGGCACTCGCTGCGAGACGGCGGTGACGCCGCACGGCGCGATATGGCGCTTCACCTACGCGAAGCCGGGCGCGCACAGGCTCGTCGTAGACACACAGTGGGGGCTGATGGGGCTTGAGGACATGCTTCGCCACGTGAAGCGCGCCGATCTCGACATGTCCGACGCGCGCGGGATGTCGGGCTCGCTCGACGTCGTCGGCTGGGTTTCGCGCTCCTGGCACTTCGCGCTCGAGACGGACGTCCCGCGGACGGGCGCGGCGGAACTGCCGCGGACGGATGCCGAGAAGGGCCCGCGCTACGCGCTCGACTTCGACATCCCGGAGGGCGGAACGCTGACCGTGCGGCTCGCGATCTCGGCGAACGGCGTCGCGGCGGCGAAGCGCAACCTCGCCGCGGAGCTCGCGGGGCGCGGATTCGACGAGGTCAAGGCGTCCGCGCGGGCGGCATGGAACGAGCTGCTTTCCGTCGCCGCCATCCCCGGCGCCGACGACGCGGCGAAGACGAGCTTCTACACTTCGCTCTACCATCTCTTCTTCCAGCCGAACGACATCTCGGACCATGGGGAGAAGCCATTCTATTCGACGTTCTCCACATGGGATACGTTCCGCGCCGCGCATCCGCTCTACACCATCCTCGTTCCCGGGCGTGTCCCTGGCATGGTCGACTCCATGCTGGAGCAGGGGCGGCGGACGGGGCACATGCCGATCTGGACGCTCTGGGGCCGCGACAACCAGTGCATGATCGGCACGCATTCTATTCCGGTGATAGTCGACTGGTTCTTGAAGGATTCGTTTAGCCGCAAAGAACGCAAAGGTCGCAAAAATGAATGGCTAAACAATCCTGTCAATCCTGTTAATCCCGTCAAAAAAGACTATTGGCTCGCTGCCTACGCGCAAATCAAGGACACTCTGACGAAGCCGCACAAGGGGCGCATCAAGGAGCGCTGGGACCTGGTCGACAGGTATGGCTACTATCCGTTCGACGTGATAAAGGGCGAGAGCGTCAGCCGCCTTCTCGAATGCGCCTATGACGACTGGTGCGCCGGGAAGATGGCGGAGAAGCTGGGCTTCGCCGAAGACGCCGCGTTTTTCTTCAGGCGTTCCGAAAACTGGCGAAACGTCTTCGACAAGACGGAGCGACTCGTCCGCGGCAGGGATTCGAACGGCGGCTGGCGCACTCCGTTTGATCCGCTTGCGCTTGGGCACGGCGCCGACCTGGAGAACGATTTCACCGAAGGGAACTCGTGGCAGTATACTTGGCACGTGATGCAGAACCCCGAGGGGCTTGTCGCCGCGTTCGGCGGGAAGAATGCGTTCGCCGAACGTCTCGACAGGCTCTTCCGCCTGCCGGATACGGTTGAGGGAGCGGGCTTCACGGGCGACGTCTCGGGCCTGATCGGACAGTATGCCCACGGCAACGAGCCTGGACACCACACGGCGTACTTCTTCCAGTACGCGGGGCGCGGCGACCGGACGGCCGAGATCGTCCGCGAGGTCTTCGACAAGTTCTACCTCCCGAAGCCAGACGGCCTCTGCGGCAACGACGACTGCGGGCAGATGAGCGCATGGTACATCTTCTCGGCGATGGGGCTTTATCCGTTCAACCCCTGCGGCGGCGAGTACGTCCTCGGCGCGCCGCAGCTGCCGAAGGTGGTGCTTCGCCTCGCCGGCGGCGGAACCTTCGCCATTGTCGCGAAAAACCTGTCTCGCGCAAACATGTATGTGAAGTCGGTGGCGCTGAACGGCAGTCCGCTCGCCGGATTCGCGATTCGCCACGAAGACATCATGGGCGGCGGAGAACTAGTCTTCGAGATGTGCTCAGACCCAAAGGAGGCGCGATGACGGGCGGCTGGAACCTCTGGTCCCGCGACAGGATCGCGGTCGCCGTGCATTTTGCGATGCTCGGCCTCGTGTGTTCCGCATGGGCGTCGTCGATCGACGACCTCAAGGCGCTTCTCGGAGCTACGGACACGCAGCTCGGAATGCTTCTCTTCTCCGGACCCGTAGGGAACCTCGTGAGCTTTGCCTTCGCTGGAAGGCTGATAAGGCGGCTCGGCAGCAGGCGCAGCCTCAGGATCGCCTGCCTATGCTATCTTGCCGGCGCGTTCCTTCTTGCGTGCGACTTCATGTTCCGCGCGCCGTTCGCGCTGTGGTGCTTTTCGGTCGCCTGGTTCGGGATGACCGGCAACATATTCAACATCAGCGTGAACACGCAGGCCGGGATCGTCGAGAAGCGCGCCGGGCGGCAGATAATGAACACCTTCCACGCTATGTTCAGCGTCGCCATGCTTGCGGGATCGATCCTGACGCTCGCGGCGTCCGTGCTCTCCGTCCCGGTCTCATGGCGGTTCTTCCTCTCCGTGTTGCTTGCGGCCGCGGCGCATCTCGTGTCCGTGCACGCGCTTCCTGGAGGGGACGCGGAACCGCGGACCTCCGCCGGGAGCAGGCGTCTCAGGCCTGACCGTTCGCTTCTCGCCCTCGGCCTCGCCGCGATGGTCATAATGGGATGCGAGGGCTCGATCGGAGACTGGGTGTGCGTCTACTACCGCGATTCGCTCGGGGCGGTCGGCGGAAGCGTCAAGTGGGGCTTCTGCGCGGTCATGTCGATGATGGTGGTCGGCAGGCTGGTCACCGACGGGCTCGTAAACAGGTTCTCGGCTCGCACGGTGTTCCATGTCTACAGCGTTCTGACGGCGTCCGGACTGGGCATTGCGCTGTCCAGTCCGTACATGGGCATCGGCGGAACTGCGCTTCTCGCCGTCGCGACGGCCGGCTACGGAATCGCCGGCTACGGAATCTCCGGGCTTGTGCCGATCCTGTATTCAAAGGGAAACCGCGCAAAGTGCATGCCCCCGGCATCCGCGCTGACGTTCATCGGCTCCATGGGGTTCCTGGGCTACTTTCTCGGCCCGCCGCTCATCGGGCGCGTGGCGGATCTCGCAAGCCTCTCTGCCGCTCTCGGCATATTCGCGGCCCTCATGCTGTTCTGCCTCTTCATAGACCCCGATTCCGAATAGGGCCGTACTGCGGCGTTTTCGGAGAATCCGAGAATTTTGCAAGCCCCCTTGAACGTGGTGCCCTCGTT
>JAFRJH010000236.1 GCA_017432385.1 Kiritimatiellia bacterium | reverse complement strand
TCCGCGCGCCCGGCGCGTCGCAGAACTGCGCCGCGAGCCAGATGGTCCTGAACACGATCGTCGCCGAGTCCATAGACGCGATCTGCGACAAGCTCGACGCGCTCGTCGAGGTGCCCAAGGGCTCGCCGAAGTACCAGGACCGCTTCAACGAGGAGCTGCAGAAGCTGCTGCAGCGGCTCATCCGCAAGCACGGCCGCGTCCTCTTCTCCGGCGACGGATACGGCGCGGACTGGCTGAAGGAGGCCGCGAAGCGCGGGCTCCCCAACCTCCGCGACACAGTGGAGGCGATCGCGCCCATGGAGGACCCGGCCAACCGCGCGCTCTTTGCGAGGTACGGCGTCCTTTCGGAGGGCGAGATGGCCTCCCGGCACGAGATCGCCGCCGAGGACTACGCGAGCCGGGTCCTAATCGAGGGCAAGGTGGCGCTCGAGATCGCGCGTTCGATGATCCGCCCCGTGGTCGCCGACGAGTTCAGCCGCCTGGCGACCGCGATAGGACGGGCGACCCGCGACGGGCTCAAGGTCGGAATCGCCGGGCTGAAGGCGCTCAGCCTGAAGCTGGGAGCGGGCCTCGACGATCTGCACGTGAAGTGCGAGCGCCTGGAAAAGGCCATTGCGAAGGGCTCCAGCCGCGGCATAATCGCGGAGATGGACGACCTCAGGCGGACGGTGGACCGGCTGGAGTACCTTGTGGACGACTCGAAGTGGCCGCTTCCCAAGTACAGGGAGATGCTCTTCATATACTGACGGGGAGGGGGCGCCATGCGCGGAAGGAACCTGAGGCTGATGCTGATGATGTTCGTGCAGAACATGACGTTCCCCGTTTGGTTCAACACGGTCATCCCATATGTCAAGACCATGCAGGGCGGCGACGCCTGGGTCCCGCGCTGCGGGATGCTAATGGGCGTCGGCATGTTCGCCTCCCCGCTGGTCTGCATGTTCGCGGACCGGTTCCTGGACTCCGGAAAGGTCCTCGCCCTGTGCAACTTCGTCGCGGCTGCGGCCCTCTCTGCGGCGTACTTCGCCGTTGATCCCGGCCGTCTCTACCTTCTTCTCCTCCTCGCGACCGTCGCGCTGATGCCGACGTGGTCCGTCGCCGCGGCGATCGCGATGGCCCACGCCCCCACGTCCTCATTCCCCTACATCCGCGCGTGCGGTTCGGTCGGCTGGGCGGCGAGCGCTGTGTTCTCCGTCGTCGCGATCAGGTGGTTCGGCGTCGCGGACTTCGACAAGTCCCCGCTCATTCTCGCGGCCGGGGCCGCGGTATCCGTCGCGGGGGGGCTAGTCGCGCTCCTCATGCCGCCGACGCCCCCGAAGGCGAAGGGGACGCCGATGAGCGTCGCGGACGCGCTCGGGCTCAGGGCGCTGACGCTCCTTGGGCGGAGGGAGTTCCTCGTGTTCTCGGCCGTACTGCTCCTCGGCATGGTGCCGTTCCAGTGGTACATGAGCTACAACACGATGTACCTCGACGAGAGCGGGTTCACCTACCTCAACCTCGTCCAGAACCTCGGGCAGGTCGCGGAGCTCGGCTTCATGCTCGTGCTGCCGTTCATCCTCAGGCGCTGCGGCTACAAGCGGTCGATGGTGCTCGGGCTCGGGGTCCTCGCCGCGCGGTACGGGTTCTTCCTCGCCGGCGCGGCGACGGGCGTGCACGCCTTCGACTTCTGCGGCATACTGCTTCACGGGCTGATATTCGGAATCCTCATCGTCGGCGCGCAGATGTACGCCGCGGAGTCCGCGCCCGAGGAGCTCCGCAACCAGGCCCAGGGGTACGTCATGCTCCTCACGGCCGGCGTGGGCGGGTTCCTCTCCGTCGGCGTATTCGACGCGATCCTGTCCGCGAACACGCTTCCGGACGGCGCGCACGACTGGACCGTGCCGTTCGCCGTCGCGCTGGCGGTCTCCCTCGCCGCCGCCGCCCTCATGGCGCTGTGCTTCCGCCCCCGCGCCCGCTGACAGGGCGTTGCGCCGGCCTGTTTCCGTCGGTTTATGGTATAATAGTGGCGTCGCTTCAACTTATGAAAGGTACATGAAATGAACGGAGCCCTACTGCTCGTCATAGCGTCCGCCGCGTTTCTCGCGGGATACTTCCTCTATGCGAAGCTGATTGAACGGAAGCTCGGCGTCGATCCCTCGATCCCCACCCCGGCGCACACCAGAAAGGACGGAGTGGACTTCATCCCCGCCCACCCGACCGTCCTCTTCGGCCACCACTTCGCCGCGATCGCGGGCGCGGGGCCGATTGTCGGGCCGGTCCTCGCCGCTGAGTTCGGCTGGGCGTCCGTCGCGCTCTGGATAGTCCTCGGATGCATCTTCATCGGCGCGGCGCACGACATGATCTCGCTTTTCCTCTCGGTGCGCCACCGCGGCGAGTCGATCGGCTCGGTCATAGGCACGATCCTCGGCAAGCCGGGCAAGGTGCTCTTCCTCCTCTTCAGCTGGTCGGCGCTCGTCCTCGTCGTAGCGGAGTTCACGCGGCAGATAGCGGGGACCTTCGTCGCGGACCCCGCCATCGCGACGGCGTCGCTCCTCTTCATCGGGGAGGCGATAGTCTTCGGACTGTGCGTGAACAGGTGGAGGATGTCCGTGCTGTGGACATCCCTCGTCTTCGTGCCCCTCATGTTCGCGTTCGTATGGATCGGAAACCTCTTCCCCATCGACCTCGTGAAGTGGGGCTTCGCGCCTGAGTCGGTGCGGATGATCTGGACGATCGTCCTGCTCGTCTACTGCTTCTTCGCGTCGACCTGCCCGGTGTGGATCCTCCTCCAGCCGCGAGACTATCTCAACGCCTATCTTCTGTACGCGATGATGGCGCTCGGCTTCCTCGGCGTCTTCATCGCGCATCCTGCGCTCACCACGGACGCGTTCGCGGGCTTCTCCGTCGTCGGAAGAAGCGGGGCGACGGACCTCCTGTTCCCGTTCCTGTTCGTGACGGTAGCGTGCGGCGCCTGCTCGGGCTTCCACGCGCTGGTGGCTTCCGGGACCAGCGCGAAGCAGCTCGACAACGAGCGCGGGATACGCCCGATCGCCTACGGCGGCATGCTGCTGGAGGGCGTCCTCGCGATCATCGCTCTCATCGGCGTCGCGGGCACGTACGCGACGCAGGCGGACTACGTGACGGCGATAAAGGGGATGGAGCCCGTGCAGATGTTCGCGAACACGATCGCGGGGTTCTGCATGAAGATCGGCATTCCCCAGCGCGTCGCCGAGTCGTTCATGCTCCTCTCCGTCTCGGCGTTCCTCATGACTACAGTCGACGCCGGCACGCGGCTCGCGCGCTTCAGCTGGCAGGAGCTCGTCGGCAGGCCGGACGAGAAGTCCGGCCCGGCGCGGAAGGCCGCGTACAACATGTATTTCGGGACGCTCGTCGTCGTCCTGCTCGCGGCCGGGCTTCTCCTCGGCGCGACGGAGACCTCCAAGCAGCTCTGGACGATCTTCGCGTCCGCGAACCAGCTTCTCGCGGCGCTCACGCTCCTTTCGGCGACGCTCTGGTTCGTCAAGAACCGCAAGCCCTGCTGGATGACGGCGGTCCCCATGGTGTTTATGCTGGGAGTCTCGTCCATCGCCCTCGGCACGCTGATGTGGAAGAGCTTCACGGGCGCGAGGATCGACTGGGTGAAGGGCGGAGCGACCGGCTTCCTGCTGACGCTCGCCGTCGTGCTGGTCGTGTTCGCCGTCCGCTCCGCCGTGAAATCTTCCACTGGCGCGGCTGAAAAAGTCCGCTGATTTTGGTATAATTGGCACATGAGAAAAGTTTCAGTCGACAAAGGCGTTTCGTTCGGGGACGGGGGGCTCGTCTTCATCGCGGGCCCGTGCGTCATCGAGTCGCGCGCGATGGCCCTCGGCCTCGCGGATCGTCTCTCGTCGCTCGCCAGAAGGCTCGGCGTCAAATACGTCTTCAAGGCCAGCTTCGACAAGGCCAACCGCACGAGCGTCGACTCGTTCCGCGGCCCCGGCATCGCGAAGGGGCTGGAGATACTCGCCGAGGTGCGCGCCAGGTTCGGCGTCCCCGTCCTTACCGACATCCACGAGCCGTGGCAGGCGAAGCCGGCCGCGGAGGTCTGCGACATCCTGCAGATCCCCGCCTTCCTCGCGCGGCAGACGGATCTCGTGGTCGCGGCGGGCGAGACGGGCGCGGTCGTGAACGTGAAGAAGGGCCAGTTCATGGCTCCCGAGGACATGGCCCAGGTCGTCAGGAAGATAGAGTCGACCGGCAACAGGCGAATCGTCCTCTGCGAGCGCGGGGCGTCGTTCGGCTACCGCAACCTTGTCGCCGACATGCGCTCGCTTGTCATCATGCGCGAGCTGGGGTACCCGGTAGTTATGGACGCGACGCACTCGGTGCAGCGTCCGGGCGGGCTCGGCACGGGGTCCGGCGGCGACGGCAGGTTCGCGCCGGCG
>JAFRJH010000027.1 GCA_017432385.1 Kiritimatiellia bacterium | reverse complement strand
GCTTCTTCCATTCTCCGCCGGCTAGCATCTCCTTGCCGTGCTCGGCAAGGACCAGCGCCAGGTCGCGGCGGCTCTGCGCCTCCTCGCCGCGCAGCGCGAGCGCCTTGCGGAATGCGAGTATGGCGAGTTCGTATCTCCCCGCCTCGCGCGCCCTCCATCCCATGGAGCGCCAGAGCGCCGCATCCTCGAGCTTGACCTCGGCGAGGTTCGAGAGGATGCGGTCTGCGTGATATCTGTCGCCGGCCTTGTAGAACCATCCCGCGCAGTCGAGGTAGAACGCGGGCGAGCCTGCGTACTTCTCGCGCTCCCCGAGGTACACCTTGTACGCCTCGCCCTTCGGCGCGGCCTTGAGCGCGTCGATGTACGGCGCCTTCGGGTCCCATGCCTTCAAGGTCACGGTAGGCGCCGTGCCGGATCCGGCCGCGCCAGGCGCCGCGCCCTTCGCCTTGCCGGCAGACGCCATCTCCATTCTCTCAAACTGCACGTCACCCGCCGCGAGCGACGGAGCCTCCGCCTCTTCGTGCATCACAACGCCGTCTTCGGCGGGCGCGGCGGCGGCAGCCGCTGCCGCAAGGTTGCGGTCGCCCCTGCGTCCGGCTGCACTACCGCCAAACGCGCGCGCGACAGTGTCGGAGAGCCCGCTCTTCGGGGTCTTCTTCGGCGGCTTCGGGTCGTTCCACCACTTCACGCGCTCCTCCCAGTACTTGAGGAGCTGCTGCTCGTGCTCGGCCTTCGCCTTCTTCTCCGCGATCGGATCGTCCTCCGCCGCGCGGCGACGCACCCACTCGTCGTGGATGGCGAGGCTTGCCGGCGGCTCTATCTTGTGCTCCAGCCACTGCTCGAGCGTTTCGAGGACGATGAGCGAAAGCCCCGGGCCCGCCACTCCGTATTTGCGCCCGAGCGCGAGGAACTCGTCCCTGCGGGAGTCGGACTGCGAGGCGAGGTCCTGCATGCGGCGCGCTGCCCACACGGTGGCGAGAAGCCTGCCCTCCTTCACCTCGGCGCCGTCAGGGACCTTCTCGTCCTTCGCGAGCCTGCGCACTTCCACGGGCCGGGCCTGCACGTCGTCGCGCGAGGCGACCGTGATTCCGGACATCTCCTCGTACTTCGGGCTTTCGAGGCCCATCGTGTCGACCTCGTCGGTGAACAGCAGCGCGGGGCGCGGGCAGTTGGCGTCGTCTCCGCCAAGCATCTCGAGCGCGGCGCCGATGTTCGTTCCGCCGTCGTAGTCGAGCTCGTCGATCTTCCTCAGCAGCGTCTCCTTCGTGAAGCCGTACGTCTTCGCGTACGACGCAACGCCCCAGTCAAAGACGACAAGTGCCCACTCGCCTTTTTCCGGCAGGCCTTCGAGCTTCCTGCGCCATGACGCGGCGAACGGCTTCGCGCTCATGCTCGCGTCCCAGATTATCGTGCCCGGCGCGCACGACGCTATCTTGGACTGTATCGTCTCTGCGGACTTGGAAGCGTCCGCCTCGGCCGTGGCGACAAAGACATCGTCTCCGTCGCGCTCATATACGGCACCAGCCGCGCCGCCGGCCTTCGGCGCCACGTACTCGACCTCGGCCTTGCGCGGCGTCTTGGGGTTGAGCGGGAAGATGCGCGTCTTCCAGATGTTGCCCTTGACCTGCTCGACGATGCCCGGGTCCACGCCCTTCTTCGTCTCGTTCTCGAACGCGACGCGGGCCTTCTCCTTCTCGCACACTACGCCGGGCACCATCTCGGCGCCGATCTGCAGCGAGTACCCGCACACGCTCGCGCCGGCGGGGATAGGGAACTCGAACTCGCCCGACATTACGCGCTGGTTGGTGTTCAGAAATATAAAAGTCGACTTTACGCGCCTGAAGTATGCGTTCTCCTCGACGACGGACTCGGACTTCTCGACGGAGACGGGCTTTTCGTCCGCGCGCAGGTCGACTACGCGGACGACCGGAGCGGGAGGCGGCGGAACCGGCGCGGGGACGATGGTGTTGGCGATGGCGGCCATCGGGATGGCGGCGACGGCAAGTTTTTTCATGTTCATACCTCCTTCTGAACGGTAAAGGGACTGCGCGCCGGTTTTTTCCGCCGCGTCAGCGCTGCCGCATGAACGCGCGAACTCCCAGCAGCAGAAATACGACGTCTGGCAGAATGGCGGCGGGAATCGGAGGTATCCATCCGCTGTTCGCCGCCACCATGCATCCGATCGTGAGCCCGTAGAACGCGAAGAACATCCCGATTGCGCCGAGTATGCCCCTGAAGACCGACTGGCGTCCGGACGCGATCCCGGCCGGTATCGCGAAGAGCGTGATTACGATGCAGGCGAACGGCGCCATTATCTGCGCCCAGGCGTTGTACGTGAACTTGCGGCGCTGCTCGGGCGTGAGATCCCTGTGCGAGCGGATGAACCGCAGCTTGCCCCGGACCGAGTTGTAGCTCCACTGGCGGTTCTGCAGCAGGATGTCCGACGGCCTGTCGCGGAACTCCGGGAACACCCTCACGGGCAGCGCGTCAAGGGCGGGCGTCGGCGAGGGGCGCTCGCGCCCGCCCGCGTCGTAGTGGCGCACTGTCGCGCCGCTGAACCACCACTCACCGTCTAGATACTCCGCCGAGGCCGCGGTCACCGAGCGGATGCGCCGTCCGTCCGGCCCGTCCTCCGTCACCTTGACGTCCAGAAGCCGGCGGCCCTCGTCGTCCTCGACTCCGTCGACGGTCCACGTGCGCCCCGTCTTCGGGCTGCAGTAGACGATGTTGTCGACGCGCTCCACCTTCTTCAGGTCGAAACGCTCGTCGCGGAGCGTCTTCGCCCACTGCGCCTGCGCCGGCACATAGCACTCGTTCACCCAGGCGACGAACGCCGCCATGAGGCCCGCGACGCAGAGAAGCGGCTTCACGATCGCTATGAAGCTTATCCCGCTCGCCCTCATGGCGACGATCTCGGAATGCCGGCAGAAGTTCCACATCGTGTACAGCGTGCCGAGCATGAGCGCCGCCGGCGCCAGCCACATGAAGAACGGAGACAGGTAGCCGAGGAAGTAGCGGACGACCACCGCAAGCGGCAGCTTCGCCTCCATGAGGCGCGCGAACGAGCCGAAGAGCTCGAAGAGGACGTAGACCGAGACGAAACCGCACAGGCAGTAGCCCAGCGGAACCAGGAACTCCCGAAGCACGTATCTCGTCAGCAGCCGCATTTGCAGGTGTGCGAGCCCGTCAGAACTCGAGGTCGAGGGCGACGGTCCCGGACTTCCCGGACGCAAGCTCGACCGCGAGGACGCGTCCGCCGAACTCGACGCTCGGCGTCGCCTTGACGCCGTCGGACGCCGTAAGCTTCCTGAACGTCGACCCGCCGGGCAGCGCGAAGCGCAGCGTCTCGGGGAATCCGCCCACGACGTCGGCCTTGACGGAAAGGCGCCCGTCCTTCCACTGGACGTCCTTCAGCTCCACCGCGCCCTGCGTGACGTGCCGGTCGGACGAGAGGAACTGCGGGTTCTTCGACGCGGGCTGGAGCGCGACGAGGCGCACGCCGTGCGCGGGAACCTCCATCTCGAGACGCGCGAGCTCGCGCCCGAGGTACGTGCCGGTCCAGAACTCCCAGCCGACGAACTTCGCGGACGCGTCCTCGCCGATCTCAGGCCATTCGACCGAGACGGACTTCTCCTCGTCGTCCCAGTTGAAGAGCGCGACGACGTGCCACTCGCCGAACGGACGCGACACGTGGAGGTCCCAGACGGGGAGGTAGCCGAACTGCGGATACAGCTTCGCGGGCTGCGTCGGGCAGACGGGCAGCGCCTGCTGGATGAGCCGCACGCGGTCGGGCGCGAGCTCGGCGAGCTTGTCGCCAGCGAACGTCTGCTGGCCCGGGAGCGCGACGACCGTCGTCTCGACCTGCGCCTGCTCGCGCGCGAGAGCGCCCTGCGAGACGAGCATGCAGTCGGGGTCGGACCAGAACACGTTCGAGTGCGCGAATATCTGGTTCACCGTGCAGCGCGCCTGGAGGAGGATGTTCGCCCAGCGGACCGGCTGGTTGGGATGCACGATGTCCGCGCCCGTGCGGCTCGCGTCCGCATACGCCGCCTCGGCGCCGGTGAAGTGCCCCTGGCAGGCGAGGAAGATGCGGTCCTCGCCGATGCCCTCGCGGAAAGCCTTGACACAGAGCTCGAACGGATTCGGGCAGCTCGGGTCGGCGAAGCGCTCGCGGATGTTCGGGCGCTCGTACATGTGGGCGCAGTAGCCGGGGCCGCGCCCGGACATTCCGTCGATCTTGAAGAACTCGTAGCCCCAGTCGTGCGAGGCGACGTCGAAGATGTGCTTCAGGTGCTCGCGCGCGGCTGGCACGGTCGGGTCGAGCGTGAAGCGCCCGTTCCAGCATGAGATCGGCTTGCCGTTCGCGTCGTGGAGGAACCAGTCCCTGTGCTCCTTGTAGAACGCCTCGTTGCCCGTGCCGAACGGCGCCATCCAGAGCCCCGGCTTGAAGCCGAGCTTCCTGATCTCGTCCGCGAGCCACTTCATCCCCTCGGGGAACTGCACGGCGTACGTCTCGAGGTTCATGTGGTAGAAGTTGGAGACGGGCAGCTTCGGCGAGTTGTCCTGCCACGACTCGATGTTCCAGATCTCCATGCCGAACGGCTTGAACCACTTCGCGGCGAAGCGCGCCTCGTCGAGGTTCTCCTTGGAGCCGGCCTGGTCGAAGTAGGTGTCCCAGCTCAGCCACCCCGTCGGCGCGTGCGGCGCGCGCGCGCGGTCGAGCGGACGCCAGTACGGGACCCAGCGGTTCTTGTACCAGCCCTTCACGACCTTGGCGGAGAAGACGCTCTTCGCGCTGTCGGCGATGTCGAGCACGCACACGTAGTCGTGCCCGGATTCGGGCGTCGGGAGGAACTCTCCGCCGGAGAGCTGGAGCGCCTCGTCGGTCGAGGGCGAGTAGAGCGCGTCGTCGTCCGCGGTGAAGACGGGACCGCTCTTCATCGCCAGGACGCGGTCCGCCTTCTTCGGCGTGAGCGAGCACGCGTAGGCGTCGTCGCGGAAGCGCACCGCGGCCCGGTACGCGAGGCGGCCGTCGTAGGCGAAGGCCGTGCGGTGGTAGACGAGCATCGAGATCTCGTCGCCGTTCGCCTGGAAGGTGATGTATCCGTTCACGTTGTCGCGCGTGTCGACGAGCGCAAGGCGGTTCGGCACGCCGTCGCGCGAGGAGGCGACACGCCAGTCGGCCATCGTCGCGTCCTTGCCGACGCCCGCGCCAGTCACGGCAGCAGGGCCCCGGAACCCGATGAAACCCTCGACGGACGCCTTGCCGTCGGCATGGGAGAGGACCAGCCTCTCGTTCTTGTCGGCGAAGGACACCTTCCAGCGTCCGACCGTAAACTCGGAATCTGCTGCGGCTGCCGCGCACAAAAGCGCGGCACATGCGGTTACGATGGTTTTCATGCCGCCAATTATATCAAAAACGGACGCCCCGCGGCGCAAATGACATGTCAACTTTCCCAGCCGTCAGTCGCACCTGGAGCAGCGGTTGCGCTTCATCCTGACGAGCTTGACGCCGTGCGCCGGCACGTCGAAGACGATGCGGTCGGCGTGAAGCCCCTCGCACTTCTGCGTCCAGAGGTCCCGCACCCACCACTCGCCGCCCGAGCCGAGCTCGTCGAAGTCGACCGCGATCTCGCGGGCGAACGGATAGCGGTTCACGAGCGCGACCGCGATGTCGCCGCCGTTGAGCGGACGCGTCCAGACACTCTCCGCGTCGGTGTGGCGGATCCTGCGCGCGGGGCTGCCGAGCGAGTCCTGGCTCACGTCGATGACCATCGTGTTCGTGAGTAGCGACTTGGTGAACGGGTCGAGCTTGGTGAGGTCCGTGCCGATGAGGAGCGGCGAGCACATCATCGCCCAGAGGGAGACGTGCGTGTACTGCTCGTTCGGCGTCAGGTACGTCGGGTGCGTCGTCCCGTAGCTGCGCTGCAGCCCGACGATCATCATGTCGGGGTCGCTCCAGAAGCCCGGGCCCGTGTACTTCCAGTGCTCGGCGTTCTTGACATAGCCCTCGATCGCGATCTCCATCCACGTCCACCCGTCCTTGAGGTCCTGCCAGCTGCGCCAGCAGTTCGCTCCCGCGGCGCGTCCCCACTTCTCCACCTCGCCGCAGCCGTACTGGCAGAACGAGTAGACGATGTCGCGGTCCTGCGCCTTTAGGCACTCTCCCATCAGGCGGTAGGGCTTCGCCCACATCTCCGTGGTGGGACGCGGACGCGGGAGCTCGGCGTCGGGCACACCGGCCTTGTACTTGCCCATGTAGTCCCATGTGCCCCAGCCGCTCTCCTTCTTGAAGATCTCGCTGTAGCTGCACCAGTCGTACTTCACGTAGTCGAAGCCCCACTCGGCCCAGCGCTTCGCGTCCTCGCGCTCGTGCCCGTAGCTTCCCTCGCAGCCGCCGCAGGTGAGCGGGCCGGGCGAGGAGTAGAGGCCCGCCTTGAATCCGAACGAGTGGATGTAGTCCGTCATCGCCTTCATGTCGGGGAACGACTTGTTGGAGAGGATCATGCCGTTCTCGTCGCGAGCGGGGCCCCTGAGCTCGTCGCGGTCCTTGTTCTGCTCGGAGTTGTTCATCTCCCAGAAGTCGTCGAGGTTGATGTAGGCCCAGCCGAAGTCGCCGAGGCCAGACTCGTCGAGCGCCTTCGCCGCGGCCATCGCGTGCTCGCCCGTGAACTTGTTGCCCCAGATGTTCCAGCTGTTCCAGCCCATCGGAGGGGTAAGGCAGATCGTGTCGCCTACCTTGATCGTGATCGTGCGGCGAGCCTCGCCGTGCGCGTTCCTTGCGGTGACGACGACGGGGTACGATCCCGGCGCCTTGGGCGCAACGCCGCCGAGGATGCCCTTCTTCGCGTCAAACGTGACGCCCTCGGGAAGACCCGCGGCCGCAAGCTCCATCGGCCTCTCGCCGGAGATCGGCACGCGGAAGATTACGGGGTGCCCGGGTCTCACGCCCCACACGTCCGCGCCGTTGAACTGAGGCGCCTTGGGCACGGGCGGGGTGAGGATGCCGAGCTGGCGGACGAGCGACGTGTCGTCGAACGCCTTGATCCCGTTGAGCGTCTTCATCGTGAAGCGGGCGTCGAGCACATCGAGGTCCGCGGCCTCGGTCGCGACCCACGGCGCGCAGGACTTCGCCTCCAGGACGATCTCCTTCGCGCCTTCCAGCTCCACATGCACGGGAACAGGCTTCTGCTCCTCCTGCACCGATACGGAGTGCACGACCTTGCCGTCCGCCCACACGCGGAACGTCGCCTTAGCCTTGCGCGTCTTCCAGTCCTTGAAGTCCTTGCAGCCGTCGTCAATGCCGACGAGCGCGTCGAAGGCGACTACGTTGCCGTCCGCCTTGAAGCCGACCGCGCCTTCCGGATGCATGCCTATGCCCTTCTCGTACACCGTGCCGGCGACCGTGAGGGGGCGCCCGCGGACCGACTTGTCCGCCTGCGGCCTGAGGCCGAATCCGCCCGTCGCGGCCGCGAGGTCGTTGGCCCCCACGTATCTGCTGACACCTGCGAACGACGACGTGGCAAAACCCGCCGCGCAGAGCACGGCCCCGAGTAAGAATGTTTTTCTCATGCCGCAATTATACCATATCCGCCGCGCATACGGAGAGGCGGCCGAGAAATTCGCCCCTGCCGGGGTCCGGCCCCGCGCACCCCGGCAGGCCGCGTCCGCCGCGCTCTACAGCGTTCCGAATATGCGGTCCCCGGCATCGCCGAGGCCAGGCACGATGTAGAAATGGGAATTGAGCCGCTCGTCCTTGGCCGCGGTGAACACGGGAACGTCGGGATGTTCCTTCTCGACCTTCGCGATGCCCTCAGGCGCGGCGATGAGGTTGAGGAACACTATGCGCCTGTATCCGAGCTTCTTCAGCTGCGCAAACGCGTCGCAGGCGCTCCCGCCTGTCGCGAGCATCGGATCGATCACGATCGCCAGCTCGTCGGCCTTCGCCGGCGGAACCTTCGCGTAGTAGGGGACGGGCGCCGCCGTTGCCTCGTCGCGCTGCATGCCGAGGACCCCGACCTTGGCATACGGAAGGACATGAAGCATCGCGTCGAGCATGCCCATGCCGGCGCGCAGGATCGGCACGATGACGATGGAGTCTTCGATCTTGACGCCCGTCGTCTTGGCGACCGGCGTCGTTACGGGGATCTCGACGGTGCGCAGATCCTTCAGGCTCTCGATTGCCAGGAACTCCGTGATCTCGTTCACGAGCTCGCGGAACTGCTTTGGCTTGGTGTTTATGTCGCGCATCAGCGTGACGCGGTGCTTGACCAGCGGATGAGTAAGTACGGTGTGCATTTTGAAGGTTGCAAGCTGCAGGAGTTTTTTTTTGGGGGGGGTAATGTCCGGCCCTGCTCGGCCCTATTCGACCGTGACCAGCCAGCCGCCGACATTCTTCACATACGCCGAGCCATAGCCGACGCCGTCCAGCACCACGCCGCGCACCCTGACGGTCACGGGCTTCACGAGCCGCCCGTTGTCGACGTAGACCCTGAACAAGCCGCTGAACGTCCCGTCCTTCTCCGCGTACTTCAGCTTCAGCTCCGCGGGGACGCCGCCCGGGAACGAGATATCCTCCCTGATGCCCGGAAACGCCGCCGCAACGGCCGCCTGGTCGATGCGAAGCGCAGCACCCTCCGCCAGCCCCTTGCCAACAGGAGCGACCAGCGCAGACGCGCCGTCCCCGATGTTCTCGCACTCCACCGTCCCGTCCTCGCCGAACCACAGCACACAGCCGACCGACGCCCCCCTCCTCGCCCAGCTCACCGCGACCGCGCACTCCGTCTTCCCGACGAGCAGGCGCGAGCCCGTGTTGACGTACTGCCTGAGCCCGCCGACGAGCAGCCGGGTGCGCGACGACACCAGCGTGCCGTTCGCAAGCGCGCCCCTCACTTTCACGCGCCCCCCTGCCTTGACTTCGACCGCCAGGGTGTGGAACGGGGCGTCCTCCGCGTCGGACGCCCGCCATGCGACGGCGTACTTCCCGCGGCAGCGGTCCAGCGCCGCAGCGGACCGCGCCTTCGAGTCGGCGTCCTTCGCCGTGAACATGTAGCGCGAGCCGTCGATGAGATACTCGCCGAACATGCCGGAGAGCGAGTGGCGCCCCAGCGCAAGGTCGAGGGCCACGCCGCGGACCGGCTTGCTGAACGTGCCGTCGACAGTCTTGCCCCTCACCGTGACCTGCCTCTGCCCGGCGAGGCGCACCGTCACCGTGAGCCGCGAAACGCCGGTCTTGCTGCTGGGCCTGCCCGCCTTCACGCAGATTGTGCCCGCAACCGCGCCGTTCGCGTTGGTGTCAACCAGATAGCCGTCGTATGTCGCCGCGCGCTCGAGGCCGAACGCATCGTCGGTGCGCCACAAGACGCGTCTCGCCACCGGCTCGGGCTCCGGCTCGGCGAGCATGAATGCCGCGCGCGCCGTTCCCGTGTAGTTGCCCTTGAACGCCACCGTCGCCGTCGCCGTGCCCGGCTCCAGGTTGTCCGTGTAGACGACCTCGTAGTCAACGCCCTCGACGAGCGGACGACCGTCGCACGCGACGGATGTCGCCGGCTCCTTCGCCGTACCGTCGGCGATATAGCCCCCTTCCGGCAGGTCAAGCGCCACGGCAGCGTCCGACAGGTCGCGCGGCGCAATCGCCACCGTGGCGCTGTTGGTGACGGTCTCGTAGTTGGGCGCACTCGCCTCGACGAAGACCGTGGCATTGGTCACGTTGGTGAAGAGCGGGAGTGCGGTGGATGCGGACGACGGGGTCAAGTACCGCAGCACCAGGCCCGGAATCGCGTTTGTGGCGACGCCGATGGCGTGGGCAAGGCCGTCGTACGCGCCCGCGTAGTCCGCAAGCACGACGTCGTCCTCGGCGAACGTCGCGCGCGCGATGGTGAAGGGAACCTCGAAGGAGAGGCCGTCGTAGTCGTCCGTGTCCGCGACGGTGAACGTCGCCGTGTATTCGCCCGCGTTGCCAGGCTCCGCCGAGTACGTCACCGTCGCCGTGCCGAACGTCGCGCCGCCCAGGTCCGGCACGCCCGCCGCCTCGCCATACGTCCAGCCCGCGATCGACGGCTCCGCCGTCCATGCGTTCGCGGCCTTGTTGACCTTAACCACCGCGCTATACGCGACCGACACGTAGTTCGAGGCGGAAACCCCGACCCAGACGGTCGCCTCGCACGCGTTCGTGAAGAGCGGCGCCGTCTCGCTCCACTCGCCCGGCACGTCGCCGACCGAGTAGCGGACCAGGGCGCCGTCCGCCGGTTCGGTCACCGAAACCGTCACGCCGTGCCCCTCGCCGTCGTACACGCCCTCATAACCCTTGACGCCTGCCTGTACCAGCGGATACCCAAGCTTCGACACGACGAAGGTCGCCGTCTCGACCTTGCCCGTGACGCCGTCCGTGACCGTCGCATGGGTGAGCGTGTAGAGGCCGTCATACTGGGCGGACCAGTTCCATACGCCCTCTCCGCCAAGCCCGGCGACAAGCGCGCCATTCGTGGTACACGGCGTCGCGCAGACCTGCGAAATCGTCACGACGGAGTTGCCGTCGCCGCTCCACAGGGCGGAATAGGTCAGCGTCTCCGCGCCCGCGCTCTCGCGAGGCCCCTCGCGCGTGTCAAATCGAAACGGCGACGAAGATTCGGACGCGACAACCGTGGCCGCAGACGCGGCTCCCGCGCCTAGCGCGACCGCCGCCGCGAGCGCAAGCCCGACTTTCCTGAACCCAATGACCGTCATAATTGCTCCCCTCGTTCCTTGCTGTATGTTATATCAGAAAATGCCCTCATATGGCGCCCCGGCGGAGCCGTCACAGCTCGTCGATCCAGGGGGAACCGCAGTAGCGGCCGACATTGTTTCCGCTGCTGGCGTCGTGTATCGTTTCCTCCTCGACTTCGACATGGGAGCCAAGCGCCTCTTTCGTCTGCGCTTCGGAGAGGCTGCTGCCGCCGACGGCGCCGCCTATCATCCTCGCGCCGTCGCCGTAGCTCATCTTGCACCTCACCTTGTTCATACCCTCGAAGATCGTCTTCTGGCTCATGACCCCGACCAGCCCGCCGCTGCCCACGGTTTCGCCGTGAACAGGGATACCGATGTATCCCGTGACGGCGCAGTCGCGGACAACGACCTTGTCAGAATCCCCGGCGCAGCAATATTGGATGATCCCCCCGGCCATGCACTCGCTGGTCAGGTCGCCATTGAAGATGCATCTGTCCAGCGTCGCCGTGCCGCCGGAGAAATCAGACACGATGCCGCCGGGGCGGTTTCCGTAGACAGATCCGCCCGACACGCACTTGGCCACGGTCACGTCGTTTGTCCCGGCGAACACCGAGCCCAGAATGCCCGCACCGTGGTAGGCGAAGACCTCGGCTACGGATTCGCAACCGGAGATCATCACCGCGCCGGCTGCTCGGGCGGCAATGCCGCCGGCGAGACTCTTCGCGCAGAAGGAGCATCTGAAGTCCGCCCTGACGCCCCGTATCGTCGCCGGCTTGACGTCGGAGCCCTTTATGAAACCAAACAGGCCCGCCATGGATCCATCCGCGGCCGTAGAATTGCAGACGGCGTTGACGATGCGGAACCTGCCGCCGTCGTAGACGCCGCAGAACGGCGCCCCCCCGGTGCCGATCGGCGTCCAGCCATAGTCGGCGCCGCCCCCTCTGCTGCGGAAGCGGGCGGTGGCCGCAGAATCCAAATCACCCCACGAGCAGGAGATCGTATTGGTGCCCTCGCTTGCCTCTACCGCAATTGCGTTGGTGATGCCGCAGGAGCCGGCGAAGTCGATGTCCTTGACCTGCCTGAACGAGCCGTCAAGGTGTTTGCGCACGTTGTCCAGATGCCGCGGGTTGGCCACCTGCATCACCGTCCCCGCGGCATATGCGCCGTTGGCGAACTCGTTGGCGGACACGTCCAGCACAAGCGCACCGTTGTCGAAGGGAACGGGCTCCGCGTAGTCCAGCCACTCAAACGGGACGTCGTCCGCCAGAAGGACCACGGAACGGACCTTTGCGCCCAAGGGGACCTCGAGTCCGACGGAACACGAGCCGTCGGCCTTGTCAAAGGGCACATTCCCGACGGCGTCCGTCCAGCATATCTCGCCGAAGGCATAGGTCACCTCGGCCGTCACCACGTTGACGTCCATCTGGTAGGCGTTGACGATATCCAACGTCACGGGCTCGGTGGCGTCGAGCTTGACGAGCGAGACCGTGGCGACGGCGGTGGTGTCGACATTGGTCACGCCGGCGGCCTTCGTGTCCCACGTCACGCGGTTGCGACCCTGGTTGAGCGTGGGCTCCGCCCCGGCCAGGAAGTTCGTGACGGCCCAGGTGCGGGTCGCGCCGCCTTCGCCCTTCTCGGCGACGGACACCTCGGCTCTGAACCACGTCTTGAAGCCGTCGATGTCGTAGTCCACGTCCACAAGTCCGTTCCACGGCCAGCGCTGCCGCGCGACGACGTTCGAGACGACCAGCTCCGTCACAACCCTCGTGAAGGCGGAGCAGACGACGCCGGCCTTGGGCTTCGAGGTGAAGTACTTGCCGATGCACTCGGACGCCGCGTCACCGTCTAGGGTGCGGACCAGACGGAAGCCATCGCTGTTGGAGGCGGCCGACGGGGAACCGCCGGACCGGAAGGATGAAGTGCAGCTGTCCGCGTTGGAGCCGAATCCACCGCCGCGCACCACCAGGTTCACGCCTCCCTCCGTCTCGAGGCACATCTCCCGCACATTGCCATGCATGTCGTAGAGGCCCCAGGCGTTGGGCCGATTCGACCCGACTTCGTGCGTCTTGCCGCCGGAATTGCCGGAGTACCACATGTAGTCGCCGTCTGGGGCGTCGCCGTAGGCGAAGCGGTTCGTCGTTCCGGCGCGGCAAGCGTATTCCCACTGCGCCTCGGTCGGAAGGTCAATGGCAGAGAGGCCGGACCTGGAACGCAAGGCCCCGAGGAAGGAAGCCGAGCCCGACGCGCCGCGGACGGCGTCGCAGGAGACCCTCTCCACCGGGCGCCAGAGTGAGTCCATGGCGTCCTTGAACTCGGACGGATTGGCGCCCGCCACCAGCTCCCACTGCCTCTGCGTGGTCTCGAAGACGGCGCAGTAGAACGGCCGCTCAAACGCAACCTCGTGCGGCGGGTTGGAGGAGGGGCTGCTTCCGCCGACGCCCATCGTGAAGGTGCCGGGCATGAGGAGTCGCATCACGAGCTTGTCCGTCTTGTAGTCGTCGGTCCAGCCGTCCAAAGGTCGCTCGTCGAGATAGGTCACGGGATAGGAGGCGGCGTCTGCGCCGCCGGAAAGGTCGATCACGCAGCATTCGGGCATATTGAGATAGGACACCTTGAATGTGACGTTGGACGACAACAAGAAGTCGAGGCCCTGCGCGCCCATGTCCCACGTGACGGAGTGCGCGCCCTCGGCAAGTCCCGTGTCGCCTGAAAGCGCCGTCGCGGCCGCGATGTAGTTCGAGCCGGTCACGTTGTCCGTGGCGATGATGGAGAAAAACGGCTGGTTCCACTCAGGGCACCACAACTCCGGACTGTTCACGACGTCGAAGGAGAAGTCCACGGCAGCGACTCCGGCCACGGACTGGGCCGCTGTGATGTTGGCGATAGACGGCCAGGGCTTATTGTAGCCGAGCCAGAGCGTGCGGGTTTCGCCGTCCTCATCCCATGCCAGATATGCACGCGCATTATATATGGCCTCTGCAGCAGTGATGCCGCGGCCGACGACCGGCAGGCATATTTTGCGTTCGTCCGCCGGGACGGACGCAAAGGCATTCGTCATCGTCGCGTCGCTCACGCCGAAGACCGCACTTTCGCCATCTGTAAGGTTCGCGAAGGGCGAAAGCTCGATTGGCACCATGCAGAAGGGCCTTGCGCCGACATCCTCGAGGCCAACCAACGGTGCGATCTCCGCGGCGAACTCCGCGGGTCGGGAGACGAGCCGTCCCTTTGTGATGCCGAATTTCAGGGGTAACGTATTGCCGCCAACTGTTATATCGCCTGTAAAGCTTTTCCCCTCATCGTTCAACGCGCCATTCTCGTCAAAATATTTGAATACATCCGTCGACCCTCCCCAGCCCGAGATGGTACCCACCTCATCGCCTGGCTCGCAGGAGGGGGCTCTCGTGTCAGCCGCATCGTGCATTTTCTCCCTGTATCCGCCCCGCAGAAACTCCTCGCTGTAAACGTTGCCGTTTTCAACATTCAGGTAATAGAGATTGCCGTCGGAGTCATTCAGTTTTACCATGCTGGAAACCCCGAAGAAAGTAGTCTGCTCTTCATTGAGGTGCTCGCCGTAATCGTAGTAGCGTTCAGGGATGAACAGGCGCATGTTCGAGATCACGCCATTATAGTTCGTGTACCACGTGACGGCGACCTGCGGGCAGAAACAGCCGCCCATGTCCTTCGCGTATTTCCACCGCAGCGTCGCCGACACCGGCGGTCGCTCGACGGGCTCCGCCTGAATGCTTCCGGTCACTGCGGCGAGCACCGCGACCACAATCCACTTCGTAATTCTATTCATAAGTCCTGACTTTTGCGTAGTCCAATGCAATCAGCGGCCTCCGCGGTCGGGAGGACGCAGACATGCCATAATGCACATTTTGGAATATTATACCAAAATGCCCTGATCCGGCGTCAGATCCCGCTCCAATTGCCCACGCGCCAGCAAAAAGCCAGCGCAGAATTTAGTCATTCGGCGGCGAACACACCCACAACCCCCGCCGTGCCCGGCGAAAGCTCAATTCCAAGCCCGTCGCCGGGCACCGGCACAAGTCGTCCGCAAGCCGCCGCCAGAATCCCCTTCCGCTTGCCGTGCTAGGCCTTGACGAGGTGGATGTGCGGGGCGATGCTGACAGTTCCCGTGAACTTGAACCCGTCCGGCACGAGGTCCGCGGCCGTCATGTGGCGGGAGAAATCGGTCCTGCTATCGTCGGCCTCGCGAATCGGGTTGTAGTCGAAATGCTCCCAGTCGGCGCGGGAAAGCTCGTCGAGGTTGGCGGCCGGGAATGTGACGTCCATTTCATATTCGTCGTAGCTTGCGTCGGAAAGGCGCTGCATTTTCCCGTCGACCATCAATATGCTGATCGGACGGTGGGAGAAGAAGTGCAGCTTGACGTCGCCGTTCGCGTCCTTCGAAAGCTCGAACGACTCCTGCCGGTCGATCTTTGGGTTCGAACTGGCGACGAACCTGGCGTTCACAATGGAGTGGTCGTCGTTCAGGCTCTCCGCGTAGGCGGTCATCGCGATTGCATGCGTGGCCTGGTGCATGCAGCTGGCGAGCAGGCGCACTTTCATCTTGGTGTGGCGGTCGGAGGTCGCGAACGTCGCCTTGTCGTCGCCCGTCACGAACCGCACGAGCTCGTCGCGCGCCTTCAGCGGATCTCTCGGAAGCGTCTTTCCGCCCGGCAGGTGCACGGGCGTGCCGCGCTCGAGGTCGAGGTCGAACTGCGTGCCGACCTTGTCGGGGTTGAACACGTGCGAAACCACTACGCCCTTGCTGTCGCGCACCTGCTCGTAGAGGTCTTCGCTAAGCTGCTGGGCTATGTTCGACACGAGCATCGCAGAGCACGTGTCGACCATGCGCTTCTTGTGCTCCGCCACCTTGGCGGGGCCGTCTTCGTTGATCTTGTCGGCGAATGCCCTCACCGCCCCCGCGCCGTCTCCAGAGACGGTCGAGGCGAAGGTGAACTGGACGAGGAGACGCGGAGGCAGCTTCGTGAGGTCCGGATCGCGCGGAACCTGGATCGGCTCGTCGGGGTTCGGCATGCCGAGCGACTTCTTGATCTGCGCGACGGCCATCCTGAGGACCGTGGTCACGTCGTTTGCCGCGCGGCTTATGCTCTCCGACTCGTAGAAGGCGAGGAGGTTCTTCCCCGTCTCGGACTCAAGCGCCGCGAGGAGGTTCGCCTTCACGCCGTCGGGCATCGCGTTCACGGCGCTGCGCGTGATGAGCGTCCTCGCCGCGATGACCTCGCCGTCGTCCGTGATCGTGATCCCCGTTGGGGTCGCCGTCAGGGCGGTGACGAACTCCCGGACAGCGTCGTTTATCTCGGTCGCGGACGAATTGGCGCCAAGGGCGGCAATCTTGCCCATGGGCGCCCCCCTCCCGAGCTCGACGAGCGTGCGCATCGGGTTGGGCACCGACTCCGACGGGGCTATGGGGCCCTCCATCATGTCGATCATCGCTACGATGTCCTGGCGGGTCTGCTCGCCGTACTGGCCGCCCAGCGCGCGGCTCTCGTCGAGGTTCGCCCTCAGCGCGTCGACAAACTCCTCGAGCTTTTCCTGTTCGCGCAGGCCGCCGTCGGCCGCGCGGAACGCCTTGCCGCATATAGCGCCGAGGACCTCCTTGTCGCCCGCGCCGTCGCCGAGGCGGGTGAAGAGGGCGGCCATCCTCGCCTCGAAGGCATTGAGGGCGCCGTCGTAGTCGAACCTTACATAGCCGCCGGGCGGTTC
>JAFRJH010000235.1 GCA_017432385.1 Kiritimatiellia bacterium | reverse complement strand
GACGGCTCATGCTGTACCTCGGCGCGGACGCCGACAGCCCCTTCCCGCTCAAGGGCGCCACCCGCAGCCTCCGCGGCGTCTTCGCCGCGGACGCGCCCGCCGGGCGGTACGACATCGCAGTCGTCCGCCTGGCCCCGGTGGACTACCACCGTTTCCACTTCCCCTGCGACTGCAGGTCTGTCGGCGCGGTCAGGACGGTCCCCGGACAGTACCACTCGGTCAACCCGATCGCCCTTGTCCGCCGTCCGGACGTGTACGCCGACAACGAAAGGCAGATTCTCGAGTGCGAGGCGGACTTCGGCAGGTTCTGGCTCGTCGACGTGGGGGCGTTCGGCGTCGGCACGATCGTCCAGACCTACAACGGCGAAACGCACGCAAAGGGAGACGAGAAGGGATATTTCAAGTTCGGCGGCTCCACGGTCATCGTCGTCACCCGGGCGGGCGCCCTTAAGTTCGACGACGACATTGTGCGCAACTCGTCCGCCGGACTCGAGACGCGCGTCCTCTGCGGAGAGCGTATTGCGGTGCCGGCCTGATCGGAGCAAAACGAAAGCCCCGCTTTCGCGGGGCCGCCGATATGGTGGTGGGGCAAGGATTCGAACCTTGGAAGGCGTAAGCCAGCAGATTTACAGTCTGCCCTCGTTGACCACTTGAGTATCCCACCGAGGATGTGAGCCGATAGTATATCATTTACTCCCCCGCGTTGCAATGGGGTGCGTGAAAAAAGTCCAAAAACCAAGGGCGCGCCGTCGGCTGACGGCGCGCCCCTCGTATGCCGCGGCTCCGCGGTCAGTTGCCGGCCTGGGCCTCGGGCTCGTCGGTGAAGCCGAAGAGGAAGAGCTTCGTCGACTCGAAGCCGTCCGGGAGCGTGATCGTGCCCGTTCCGCCCTTGGCCGTGACGCTGAGCGCAGCGGTGATCATCGTCGCGCTGTAGTTCTCGGCCGCGAGATCGGTCTTGTAGAGGACCGGCAGGTTGATCGAGGTCGAGGCGCCATCCGGGATGAACACCGCGGCCTCGAACTCGAAGCTGACGGTATTGCCGCTGACGGAAATAGCCGTGAACTTGAGGTTCTTGCCGGACGTGTTGAGCGGCTCGTCGCCCGCCATGATCACGACGCCGTTGAGCGCCTTCGCGCCCTTAGTGGGCGTCGCGAGCTCGACGGTGTACACAACAACGCTGCCCTCTCCGGCGGCGGCGTTGAGCCTGTAGCCCTCGGCCGCGGCGACGCCGGCGGTCGCGGCGAAGTTGTTCGTGTTCGCGACCTTGACGGTCTCGTTGGCGCCAAGGGTGATGGTCCCATTGAACCCGCTGGCCAGAAGCTCGAGTACCGTCTCGCCGGTCTTGTCGGCGGCAGCGGCCGCGGTCGCGTCGTCGACATAGCCGACGGTTCCGGCCGCAGCGCGGTAGGAGACGTCGTACTCGGCGGTGACAGCGCCCTTGACGTAGACCGGATCGGACACGGCGACGGACTCGATGTAGGCCTTGCCGGACTTCATCGGAATCTCGTAGCTGCGCGGACTGCTTCCAGCCGCGTAGAGAGCGACGCCGTCTATGTAGTAGCGGACGGTGCTGGACACGGGATCGCAGACCATGAGGACGTCCACCTCGCCGTTCGTCGGCGTGGCGCCGGCGAGCTCGACCCAGCCCGTTCCGTTGAAGGCCGTGTACTTGCCGGCGACGACGATGATGCCCGCGCGCGAACCGGCGAGCTCGGCCTCAGTGACGTCAGGCGCCGTCTCGTATCCGGTGGCGTCGCACTCGAAGCGCGCCTGGACGCGGACAGCCTCGCCTGCCGGGGTGTGGTTCTCGGGCGCGACGCCGTAGTCCGCGATGTTGCCGAACCCGGTGACGCTGCCGAGGTCCGCGGACTGCTTCGTGAACCAGGTGTTCTCGGCCTTGAGGTAGGTCTTGCCGGCGAGCTCGACGCCGTTGGTGGAGAGCGTCCACTCGACGCCCTGGTTCCAGTTCGCGGCGAAGGTAGCGGTCGCGACGTTGTCCGCAACCGAGACGGTCCCCTCGGGATCGGGCGTGACGGAGACATCACCCGTGCCGGAACTCTTCACGAGCTCGGCCGTGACGACGACCGACTTGCCGCTCGCGCCGGTGGCGTTGAGCGTCGGCTTCGTCAGCGCGATCGAGATGACCGTCGGGGCCTTCGGCGTGGACGTGAACTGTGCGGTGTAAGTCACGTCGCCCGTGACGTTCGGGAGATCGGCGGCGGCGACAGGCTCGGTGACGTTTCCGCCAGTCCAGCCCACGAACGTGTAGTCGTACTGCTCGTCCTCCTTGGTCGGAGCATTGCCGTCGTAGCTCGGCTTGGTTCCCCAGAGGACGTCGGCATCAGTCTCGACCGTCTCGCCGTTCACGACCCATATGACCGTGTGCGCGGTGCGGGTGATCGTGAGCGCGGCGTCGGTAACCGTGAACGTCGCCTCCACGTTGGCGTCATTGTAGCTGAACTTCTCGGCTGCAAGGCCGAACGCGTACGTGCCGGCGTCGGTTCCGGAAACCGTTGCGTCGCCGGAGTACACGACCTTCGCCTCGTCATAGAGCGCATCGTTCGAAGCGAGCGTGTAGGCGACATCGGCGGACTTCGCGGTTCCGTCATAAACGGCGCTGGCGGCAGTGCCGGTGACCGCAATCGCGATCGAGGCCTTGTTGATCGTGAAGTTCGCATCGGTCACGCTGAATGTCGCCGCAACGTTCTGGTCGTTGTAGGCGAACTGCGAGGCCACAAGGCCGTAGGGGTAGTTGCCGACGTTCGTGCCCGTGACCGTCGCGGCGCCGCTGAACTGAACCTTCGCTGCGTCGTAGAGCGCATCGTTCGAGGCAAGCGTGTAGGCAACCGTGCCCGTCTGCTCTACGCCCGTGTACGTCGCGGACGAAGCAGTTCCGGTGACCGTGATCGCGATAGAGGCCTGCGTGATCGTGTAGGTGCCCTCCGTGAAGTTGATCGTGTAGTTGTCGCCGGCGGTAAGCGTGCCGATTCCGATCTTGTAGGTGCCGACATCGCTGCCTTCCCCACGGGCCAGCGCGCCGGAGAACGAGTCGCCGGAAGCAAGTTCGCCGGCCGTGTAGGTCAAGTTGACCTCCGCGGCGCCGTAGACCTGCGTCTTATCCTCTGCCGTGACGTTGACCGAAGCCCTCGCGATGGCCCAGTCGATTGTCTTGGCTGCGGTCGCGGCTTCGTTGACCACCGTGGCGTCGGACCAGACGCTGTCCGCGGCAAGCGTGGCCGTGGCGGAGTAGTTGCCGGCCGCTGTCGCCGCGGCCGTGCCGGAGAGGGTGTAGCCCGTGCCCGTTGCGACGCCCGTCTGCTCGCTGCCGTTGTAGACGAGGCCGGTGGTGGCCGTCGGGGCGGCGACCTTGGCCCAGGTCTTGAACTGCGCCGTGTAGGTCGCGTTGCTCGTGACGGTGGCGTCCTGCGCGGGCGTCCAGCCCACGAACGTGTAGAGCGCGTTCTCGTCACCGGCCTTGGTGGGATTCTCGGCGGGCACCGGCATGGTCGTGCCGTGGGCGACGCGGTTGGAGGCGAACTGCACCCCGTCCACGACCCAGATCACATCGTATTCGTTCTGCGTCCACTTCGCGGTGAGCGTGATGTCGGCGTCGATGGCAGTGCCGAAATCGAACGCCTCGGTCGCCTCGGGCGCGAACCAGCCTTCGAACGTCCAGCCCGTGAAGGTCGGATCCTCGGGCTTGGTCGCCGTCTTGCCCTTGCCGATGACCTGGGCCTCGGGCGGCGTGACCTTCTCGTCCGCGAACGTGACCGAGACGGCCTCGTAGACCGTGTACCAGCCGGAGGACGGATCGTCCGCGACGGAGATGTAGCCGGTGGCGGGCAGGAAGCTCGTATCGGCGCCCTCGGCGACGTTATTCGCGGGGTCGAAGCCCTGGAACGAACCGCCGGTGACGGTGATCGTGCCGCGCGCCGAGTCGAGCATGTTGAGCATGAAGTTGGCCGAGCCGCTCGCCATGCGGAACGTGCCGCCGGTGATGGTGAGCGTGTCCGCCGCATTGCTCAGGTAGACGACGTCGGTCTTGCCGACGATCTCGCCGCCCTCGATCGCGATGGTCGCGTTGCGGTTGCCGTGGATCGCGTAGCTGTTCGCAGCAACGATCGAGCCGCCGCCGGCCGTGTCGCGGATCGTGAGCGAGGCGTTGCCGATCAGCGAGTCCACGTAGATCGCGCCCTTGCTGCCCGTGACGGTCGAGGAGAACTCGTGGCCGTCGAGGTCGAGGACCGCGGCGACGTTGCCGACCGTGAGCTGGGCGCGCTCGACGTCCTTGAGCAGCTTGTAGGTGCCGTCCTTGGACATCTTGAACTTCGCGTCGAGGTACTCGACCGTCTGGCCGTCCGTGCTGGTGTACATCACGGTGGGCGTGTCGTAGGTCAGCGTGTAGGTACGCGTCTTGGTCGCGTTGTCGATCGCCGTGTTGACGGTGTAGACCTTCTCGGCGGTGCCGGCGGGGGCCTTGACGGACGGCGTCGGCGTGTTGCGCTCCGAGAGGACCTGCGAGACGAGCGTCTGGCCCTCGGCGAGCGTAATCGTCGGACCGTTCACGTAGAGGCCGAGCGTCTTGCCGCCGGCGAGAGCGGCGGCGCCGGCGGCGTCGAGGTCCGCCTTCGCGTATTCCACGCCGTCCACGACGGCCGCGACGTCCTTCACGACGACGGGCGCCCTAAGCGTGATCACCTCGGCGCCGTTCGTGATCGAGACGACCGCCCAGCCGTCCGCAACAGGCGTCGTGGCCGCGTAGAACTTCAGCGTCGACGTCGTCTTGCCCGACGAAATCGGCAGCGGGCCGGAGATCGACGAGAACGCCACGTCGTTCGTGTACATCGTCCAGAAGAACGTCGCACCCGCCGGAGCGTTGGAGACCGCGACCGTCCCGTAGCAGTTGTAGTTGATCGCCAGCGACGCCGGATCGAGGTAGATCGACGAGAACTGCGCCGTGTAGGTCGCGCCCGCGGCGGTCACCTCGCCGAGAGCGGGCGACCAGCCGGTGAACACGTAGACGGACGAGTCGGAGCCCGCCTTGGTCGGGGTCGCGCCCTTCCACGCCGGCGTGGCGCCGATGTCGTAGGTTTCCTCGGTCTGCGTTCCTTCGACGACCCAGATGACCGTCGCCGTGGTCGGCGTCCACTTGGCCGTGAGGGTGAGGTCGGCGGCGACGGGCGTCGTGAAGTCGAACGCCTCCTCGGCGCCTTCGGCGAACCAGCCGTCGAAGCGGAAGCCGGCGACGGCAGCGGGGTCGGCCGGCTTGGTCGCCGTCTTGCCCTTGGCGATCACCTGCGCGGCGGGCGCGTCGCCCTTCTCGTTCACGAACATGACCGTGACGGCCTCGTAGACCGTGTACCAGCCGGAGGACGGATCGTCCGCGACGGAGATGTAGCCGGTGTCGGGCAGGAAGCTCGTATCGGCGCCCTCGGCGACGTTGTTCGCGGGATCGAACTGCTTGAAGGAACCGCCCTTGACGACGATTTCGGACGGGCTGTATTCGCCGCCGGGGTACGCCGAAGCGGAGAAGTCGAGCTCGTTGAGGAGATACCGCATGTGGCCGTCGGCGTCGAGCGTCTCGCCATCGTCAAGAACCGCCTCGAACGTGCCGCCGAGAATCTCGAGCGTTCCGCCGTAGTACTTCTTGTTCGAGCCGGAACCGCCGGACATGCCGACCTGGGCGACGGAGGTCTTGCCGGAGAACGCGCCGCTCTCGAGGACGAGCTTCGACGTGTAGTCGCCGGCGAGGTGGCTCACGACGAAGGCGTAGTCCGTCCCGTAGGCAACGCCGCCTCCGCCGACCGTGTCCTTGACCGTGATGGTGCCGTAGTCGACGCGGAGCGCATAGGGGTTGCTCGTCCCGCCGGTCCACGTATGGCCCGCGAGATCGATCGTGAGTGCGAAGCCATCGAAGCGCGGAGTGTTGCCGGAGAAGTTGACCGACTCCGTGACGTCGCGGCAGAGTTCGACGGTGTCGCCGGAAGCGGCGGCGTTCATCGCCTTCGCGACGGTTTCATAGAAGGTAGAGCCGATCTTGGCCGCGGCGTCGACGAACGTCACCGACAGCGGAAGCTCCCCGCCGTTCCCGTCGGCCAGGGTGAAGGTCGCCTTGCCGGCCGAAACCGGCGTGACGGTCGCGGACGAGCCGCTCTGGGCGATGGTCGCCAGCGTGGCGTCGTCGCTCGTGACCGTGTAGTCGGCGAGATTGACGGCGATGCCGTTGACTTTCAGGGAGGAAACGGCCAGATCGCCGCCCTCGACCATGTGCGTGCCGGACGGGGTGAACGTCCATGCCGCCGAGGGAGCGATGCTGAGCGTCGCCGTGTCGTAGACCGTGTCGCCGCGCTTGAGCGTCACCGTCCCGGTGGCCGTGTCGAAGCCGGTGTCGTTGCGTTTCGCCTTGTAGGTCACCGTGCCCTTCGCGAGGGACCAGGACGGCGTCCCGCTCGTCTCAAAGCGGGCCGCGTCGAATTCGACCGCCCATCCGTCCTTGTCGGCGACCGTGAGCGTGGCGCCGTCGGCGCGGACGATCGTGGCCTTCATGGTCATGAGCCCGCCGCCCGTGGCGGTGTAGGCGTCCTTGTCGAGCGTGGCCGTGTAGACGGCGCCCCACTGCGCAACGTAGGTCGCGTCTGCCTCGGCGGTCGCGGCGACCGCAGGAGACCAGCCCGTGAACGTGTAGAACTCCTTCGTCGGGTCGGCTGGCGCCGTGACGGCGCCGCCGGCGAGGACGACGTTGGTGGTCGCCACGTTGTCCACGACCCAGATGATCGTATAGGCGCGGGCGATTTCGTAGAGGACGGGGTTCGACGAACCCTCGACGGGCGTCAGGACGTAGCCCTCGGGCACACCGTCGGACTCCGCGTCAGAGAAGCGGGCGGGGTTGGGAACGGTCTGGCCGTCGACCTCCACCGTGGCGGGGATGAAGTCCGCGACGGGAGCGAAGGACTCGTCCTTCGCATAGGACCCGACGGACTTGGCGTTCTGGGAGACGAACGTGCCACCCGTGATGCTGGCGGTCGGATTGCCGCCCGGATAGCCGCAGGTGTCGATGACGAGCGCGTCGCCGGTCGGATTGCCGCCGTTGCCGGTCGGCTGGTACTCCGCCGCCGCGCCAGTGCCCGTGAGCGTGCCGCCCGTGACGGCGAGCGCGCCGGACTTGAGGTAGACCGCCGTGGCGCCGGAAATCGCTCCGCCGTTGATCGCGAGCGTGCCGCCCTGCGGGTGGAAGATGCCGTTGCCGTCGTCCGCCGTCGCGGCGATCGAGCCGCCGTTGACGGTAATCGAGGAGCCGGAGCGGTTGCCGTTGCCGCAGATGCCGGCTCTGATGCCGGTGATCGTGCCGCCGTTCACGACGAGCGCGGCGACCTTGTTCTCGCCGGCGGTCTCGCCGTAGTGGGTGATCTTGACTGCGCCGTAGAGGTCGGCGGCGGGGTTCGTGGCATCGATGGCGCCGGTGGAAGGATCGCTGCTGTCCTCAATGACGAGCGAGCCGGTGTAGGACACGCAGAGCAGGCAGTCGCCCTTGGTTGCGCCGGCCACCCACGCGTCTGCGGCGGAGATGGTCTTGCCGTTGAGGTCGAGCGTGATTGCCTTGTTGTCGCCGACGACGACCATCGAGGAGAGCGCGACGTCCGCGAGCAGCACTACCGTCGAGCCGGACGGGGCGGCCGCAACCGCCTCGGCGAGCGAGGCGTAGGTGCCGACCGTGTTGGTCGTGGCGCCGGCGTCGGCGATGGTGATTACGGTCGCGATGGCCGTATCCGTGCCGAAGACCGTACGGCCGGACGTGGTGGTGTCGGTTGTGACGAAGGAGCCGTCGGCCGTCGTGACGGTCAGGTTCGCCCACGTTCCGACGATCGTGGCGGTCTTTCCGACCGGCAGGACGAAGGAACCGCCGTCCAGGGCCGTGAGCAGGTTGACCGTGACGTTCCCTTCCGCCAGCGCGGCCGCAATCGCGGTGGTCAGGTCATCGACGGTCGTGAACGCATTGTCGCCGATCGTTGCGATGTAGGAGACGTCCTGTTCGGCGGTGATGGCGGACTTGAGAAGCGCCTTGTCGGAAACGCCGACGGCCGCGAGGCAGTCAGCTCCGCTCTTCATCGGAATTGCATATACCTTGGCGTCGTTCTCCCCGACCGCATAGAGCGAGACGCCGTTGACGTAGTAGCGCATCGTCTGCACGCCGTTCTCGAAGTCGGCGACCATCAGGAGATCGATATCGGTGTCGTCCACAGGCGTTACGCCGGCAAGCTCAACCCAGGTCGCGCCGTTGAACGCGACGAACGCGCCGTTGGTCGCGGCGATTCCGCCGCGGGCGTCGCCGATGTCGGCGACCGACGGGAGAGTGTCGAGGCACTGGACGGTGATGTTCATCTGGACGCGGACCGCCTCGCCCGCGGCGCTCGACGCCGCAGGCTGCGCGGCGTCTGCGACGCCGTCGCCGAAACCGGTCGCCTCGTCCAGGTCGGCCGCGGCAGTGCTGAACCACTGCCCTTCAGCCTTGGCGTAGGTCCTGCCCGCAAGCTCGGCGTCGCCGCCGGAGATCGTCCAGTCGACAGGGGCGTTCCAGCCCTCCGCCGCGAAGGTTGCGGAGGCGATGCCGTTCACCGGGGTGACGGACGTCGACTCGCCGCCCGCTGTCGCCGTGACGGCGGCCGTCCCGGAGCCGGCGCCCTGTCCGACCGCGGCAGCGACGGTTACATTCCTGCCGGACGAGGCAGTGGCGCCGAGTGTCGGCGTATTCAGCGCAATCGAGATGACTGTTGCCGCATTGGCCGTATAGGTCACCGTGACGGTCCTGTTTTCGGTCGGCATCGTGCCGGAGACGGGCGAAACGTCGGGAGTGCAGTTCGCCACAGCCGGCGAGGAAACCGAGTACTCCGCCCCGTTTTCGACTTCGGCGCTGTAGCTGGCGGGGGCTTCGTATCCGCTCGGAACGACGTAGTTGATCGTGAGGGTGTACTTTCTCTTCGCCGAGGTATATGCCGCGGTGTAGGTCGCGTCGGCCGTGACATCGGCGATGGCAGGCGTCCATCCGCTGAACGTGTAGGTGTATTCGGCAGTCGCCGCCTTGGTCGGGTCGGCGGGCTTCTCGATGTCGGCCGCCGCGGTGCCGTACTCGTATGCGGCCTTCAGCACGGTAGTGTTGTCATCGTCGACGAAAGTGACGTTGTAGGTCTTGGACTGAACCGTGAGCGTGCCGGGAACATAGCTGATCGCGTAGTTGGCGGAGGCAGCGGCACCGGAAATGGCGATTTGGTAGTTGCCGATGGCGCTCCCCTGGACGTATTCGCAGCTAAGAGCCGGCTCTGTCAAAAGAGCGTCGTTGTTGACGAACCCATTGGCCGTGTAGGTGTATGTCGGAACCGCTGCGCCATGGTCAACGGTCTTGCTGTCAGCGGTAAGGGTAAGGGCCTTGGCCGCGACTGTCAACGTACCCGACTCGAACGTGATGGCGTAGTTCGAGCTGCTGAGACCGCTCGGGGTGATGGTGTAGCTGTTGCCGACATTGCCATACTGCGCATAATTGTAGCCATAGGCGAGCGTACCGGCAAGCACGGACTCCGTCTCGCCGTTGACAAAACCGGAGTACGTCACACCGTCATTTGCAGGAGCATCGCCATAGGTTATCGACTTCGCCTTTGCGGTAACGGCGAGGGGGGCCTGCCCGATGGACCAGGCGATCTCCTTCGCCGCAGTCTTGTCGTCGGACCACTTGTAGTTCGCCGCCAGCGTCGCAGTAGCCGTGTAGCTGCCGGCCGCAGTCGCGGTGTTGCCGCTGAGCGTGTAGCCCGTGCCCGTGGCGACGCCGGTCTGCTCGACGCCGCTGTAGACGAGGTTCGCCGCGGCAACGGGAATCACGGCCGTCGCGGCGGTGATTTCGAAGTCGCCGGGTGTGACAGTCACAGTGTAGTTCGCATTCGCGATGTAGCTCGCGGTCAGCACACCGCTGTAGTTGCCGACATTCACATCGGCACCGGTGCGGCTATAGGTGATAGTGCCGAGATCGCCGTCGTTCACGAGACCGCTGACCGTTCCGGTGAAGGCAGGATCAGCCTCCCCGTAGACCTTCGAGGCGCTGCTGACGGTGATAGTGGCGGCTTTAGGCCCGATCGACCAGGAAATCGACTGGGGGGCAAGCGAATACTCTTCGTTGCCAAGATCCCAGCAATACCCCTCCGCAAGCGTCGCAGTAGCCGTGTAGCTGCCGGCCGTCGTCGCGGCGTTGCCGCTGAGCGTGTAGCCCGTGCCCGTGGCGACGCCCACCTGAGCAGCGCCGTTGTAGGTCAGGCTTATGGCAGTTGGGACCTGAACAGGGGTGCGGGTAACCACGTCGAAGACACCGCCGACAGCGAGGTCGTCGATCTGGCCGGTGCCCTTGAAGTTGATGCCGGAAACGGCTTTGTTCGCTTCAGTGGAGGTGTTTTCGGTAGTGCGGAACCAGCTGCCGGGGGTCGAACCTTCGGCATCGAAGGCCGTCAGGGACGTAAGCTGGGTGTTGTCGATCTTAACCGAGAAGAGGTTGTTGCTCGCCGCGGTCCCGTCCTTCTTCATCTGGATCGTGACATTATGGAAGGCCGAGCTGTCGATGTTGACAGCGCTGAAGACCTCGTTGGTGTAGACAAGAGCATCGTTGTCGAGATAGGCATGATAAAGGACTACGTTGGTGGGGCTGTTCGCCGCACCGGAGCAATAGGCATAGATGGCGAACTTCGAGGCGTCTGTGCCGCCCTCATAGCCCGGCGAGAAGGAATCGCTGGGCACGAACTTCACCTTGCTTTCGACAGTCGCAGCGATGCCGGTCTCAGTAGCCGTAATCCCATCTTTAACCCCGCCGCTCATGGCCTTGTCGACAAAGTCCTTCGTGGCATCGGACAAGCGGTTGCTCAGGACGGAACTGCCGGTGTCGATGTCAAGGTACTGCGACCCGGTGACGCCCGCAATCTTCGAACCGTCGTCGGAGCCGGCAAACCAGCCGGCACCGCCTGCATTGTACCCGGTTATAGCAGTGTCGAGGGTATAGGCGAAGTCATTGAGGGGAGCTTGATCTGACGCTGAACTTTCAAACGTCGCGCCGTAAGAATACTGCAATTGCTCGTTTACGGAGGCTGTACCGGCAAAAAGACCGAATACGCACGTAAGCGCCGCTATTACCGCTGTTTTGTATTTCATATTTGCTCCCTTCATAATGCCTGACAAGACCGGTGTGCCCCAGTCAACACGCTAATTGTAGCAAATATTCCTATCCCCCACAAGGGGGAAATTGCAAAAAATTGATCTAGCTGGGGGACGGCTCTATCAGGCTTCGGCCACGCGGTTCTTCGCAAAGGCGAAGAAGAAGCTGTAGGCCATTAGCGCCGCACCAATGGCGTAGGCGCCCGCCATGAGCACGAAGCAGTACTTTATGCCGGGAACGCCGTAGGCGTGGGATATCTTGCCCATGACGACGCCGGAGAGTCCGCCGAAGAAGAACGCTATCATATTGAGGAGTCCGACAGCCGTCGAGCGGTGCTCCGGGGCGACGACGTCGAAGAGCGACGCGTGGGTGTTCACCTCAAAGCAGCCGCGGAAGACGCCGTAGCCCGCCGCCGCGACGACCATGGCGGCAAATGTGGGCGCGAGCCCCATCCAGAGCAGCATCGGCGCGCCGCAGAGGAGCGCGATCACCTGGAAACCGAGCCGGAAGCGCGGCATCCTTCCGACGAAGCGGTCGGTGAGCCATCCGCCCGCGAGAATCGCGGCGAAGGCGAAGAGATGGTGCCAGAGCATCGTCTGGGAGCCGGCCGCGCCCACCTCGACGCCGTATTTCTCGGCCGCGAACTTCGGGACCCAGAAGAGGTAGGCGTTGTTCACGAAGACGATCGCCACGAACCCCGCGGTCGCGCAGAGCGCCGCCGGATTGCAGAAATAGGCCCTGAGTCCGGCGGAAACGCTCTTCTTCTCCGCCGCCCGGCCCGCATTCCCGTCCGCCGGCTGCCTGCCGCCGTCCTTGAGCCCCCAGATGAAGAACACGCCCAGGGCGCATCCGGCCGCGCCGAACGCGATGAAGACGTTCCGCCACGAGCCGAGGAAGTCGAGAGCCCATGCGACCATGAGGCCGGACACCCTGAGTCCGATGTACAGCGCGGCCTGGTGTATGGAGAGCGCGACGGAGCGCGTCTCCTTGTGGTGGACGGCGATGAGCGCATAGGCGCTCGGCGCGTAGAAGCTCTCGCCGACGCCGGTGGCGATCGAGCGGAAGAACAGCGCCCCCATGAAGCCGCCGATGAAGCCCATGCAGACCGTCATAGACGACCAGGCGCTGAGAGAGAGCGTGATTATCCACTTTCGGGAGAACCGGTCGCCGAGGAACCCGGCGACGACGGTCATCGCGGCGAGGGTCCAGCTGAGGGTGGTGTTGATCCAGCCGATCTGCACGTCCGTCAGGCTCAGGTCCTTCTGGATCGGGATCGTCAGGAGCCCGAACAGCGCGCGGTCCGCCTGATGGAAGAAGAACGCGCAGCTCAGCATCGCGATCAGCAGCCACTTGTAGCCCTTGCCCATGACCATACCCTTTCTACATGTGCCTCGTTTCTTGTCCGCCTCCCGCCGTCCGTGACCGACCCGGCGCGCCTTACTTCGCGCGGGTCGCGTAGAGGACTTCGCCGACCTCGCGCAGGGCCTTCACCGTCTCGGCGTAGGGCGTGTCGCAGATGTCCGTCCAGCCGACCTGGAAGTACTCTCCGTCGAAGCGGCCGGACGTCGCCTGGTCGGAGAACTGGTGCCAGTGGACTCCGACGATCTGCGGGTTGCCGAGCGCGGACTCGACGTACTTCCTTAGCGCCCCTGCGCGGCCTTCCTGCGAACCCATGTTGACGAGGCCAGAGCCGAACAGCCCGCGGTCGTGCGCGCCGAAGTGGAACTCGCCGGTCATCACCGGCGCATCGATGTCCTGCGGCAGCCTCCACGCGCCGATCTCGGCCTGGTAGACGTTGTAGCTCACGACGTCGCAGTACTTCGCGCACGGTCCGATGACCCACGGCTTCGCGACGCCAGCGAAGCGGCAGCCGAGGTACAGAAGCCCGGGGTCGAACGCCTTAAGCGCCTCGCGGGTGCGCTTGAAGTACTCCTCGACGATCACGTCGGTAAACGCCCTCAGCTCGGCGTCGGGCACGGACTTGGGGTCGTTCGGGTCGTAGGAGATGCCCTTCGCGGCAAGGCGCCTGAGGAACTCGATCGTCGCCGGCTGGTCGTCCGGGCTCCAGAGCGTCCAGCGCGCGAGGTCCTCGTGCTTCGCGCCCCACTGGATCTCGTTGTCGATGAAGAAGCCTATGCACCACTTGTCGTGCGCCTCGCGCCCGTGCGCGGCGAGCTCCTTCGTGGTGCACTCCTTGAACGACGCGTCGAACGGGTCGCGGAACTTGAACCAGCCGCCCCAGCTGCCCTCGATCGGACGCGACAGGCACTCGACGCGTTCGGCGTACGGCGTGCGGTCCATGAGGCAGATCCTGAGGTCGGACGAGTTCGCGATGGTGTTCGCGCCCCAGCTCCTGAGGCGGCGGTGGCAGGAGTCCGCGTACTTCTCGAACCACTTGTCGCCGTACTTGCGGTAGAGGTTCGCGGCCGAGAAGTCGTAGCGGCGCGTCTCGCCGCGCGCGAGGTAGAACGGAAGGAGCAGCGAGTCGTATGTGTCGTAGAACTGCGCAAACGGCGAGTCCTTGCCGGGGAGCCCCTCGAACAGGCAGTCGCGGTCGGGGAGCGAGCCGCCGATCTTCGGCGTGCGGGGGTTGCCGTTGAGCGGAGTGAGCGCCGAGCTCGGCGTCACGCGGACCGGCCCCCAGCTCCAGAAGAGGTTGCCGAGCGGATCGACGAGCCACCACTTGCCGTCGACCTTCTCGGTGCGGAAGCGGCCCGTCGCCTTGAACTTCGGCCCGTCGGCCCAGCCGCCGAACTCGTCGCGCCCCTTCGGCCCCGGGTGCGCCGCGAGGTCCTTCTCCTCGGCCTCGGTCTTCGCCCTAAGCTCCTCGTCGGAGTGGATCTTCCCGGGCCAGTCGCGGTACTTGAACTGTCCGTACTTGTCGAAGCACGGGAGGAAGTCCTCCGTCTTCATCTTCGTCCAGGGCTCGTTCGAGATGTCCATCTTGATGTCGAGGGGCTTCCCTCCGGACGCGAGCTTGACCCAGCCCGGGAACTTCATGTTCGGGCGGTACAGCGCGTCGACGATCTCGGCGGGAGTCATTTTCCTCCACTCGGTGCGGCGCGGGACCTGCGCGTTCGGGGCGACCATGACCGGCGAGTCCCAGAGCGGGAGGTCCTTGATCGTGAGGACGCCGTCCTTGTACGAGACCTTGTCCGCCGGAATCTTCGCGATCTTTCCGGTGAGAAGGTCGACCCAGACGGGCTCCTTGATGTTGACGCTCTTCATCTCGACGGTCGTCGGCTCATAGGCGAGCGTGTCGCCAGGGCGCTTCTCGGAGAACCAGAGGACGTGCATGTTGTTGGACTGGCGCTCGAAGCGGGCGATCTCGAGCTTGTGCCCGCCGACCTGCTTCGTCTCGATGCCGACCGCATGGACGTCTTCGTCGAAGAACGAGAAGACGTGCTGCATGGCGTAGAACACGGGCCGCTTGTAGACGACCTCCTTCAGCAGGTTGGAGCGGAGCATGCCGAAGCTCTGGAGCATGAAGGTGTACTTGAGGTCGATCATCGTGAAGACGCTGGACGGGATGTTGCGCACGGCGTCGCCAATCGTGCGGCGGAGGTCCCACTTGGCCTGCGAGTACTCCGTCCACTCGACGGAGTGTATCGCGTGCTCCCACTCGAGCTGCGAGGGGCATCCGACCTCGCCCTGGAGGATGTCGAACTTGGGCGAGTATCCCTTCACGAGCTTGCGGAGCGGCTCGGCGAGCGTCGGATAGGAGTCCTCTGGACGGTACGTGTAGGGGTGGTATATGAAGTACGAGCCGAGATCGAGCGCGTTCTCCGCCTTGAGCTTCTCCAGGACGCACTTGTAGTCCGCCGGGAAGGTGATCGCCGTGCAGTAGAGCTTGGCCTCGGGCTGCACCGAGCGGACGGTCTTCGCCGTGCGGTAGAAGAGCTCGGCGTACTCGGGCCCCTGCTTGAACGGCTCGTTCCAGATCTCCCACTCGTCGACGACGTCCTTGTAGCGCTCGACGCACGCCTTGACGTACCTGAGCCACGCCTCGAACGCCTCGGGCTTGTCGGTGACCTGCTTCACGCGCATCCCGAGACGGAAGTCGCTGCCCCACACGGGGTTGCCGTAGGAGAGGCAGATCCAGGGCTTGACGCCCATCGCCGCCATCTCGCGCACCTGCGGGTCGAGCCACGTGAAGTCGTACTTGCCCTTCTCCTGCTCTGTCTTGGCCCAGCCGGAAAAGAGGCGTCCGCGCTTAGCGCCGAGCTCGCCGACATACTGCTTGAACGAATCCCAGTCGGCGTAGTCGCGGTCCATCGTCTCGCAGCCGATCGACCACTTGGAGCCCTTGATGTCGCTCGCAGGGCGCGTCTCGAGCATGCCCGCGGGCTCGAGTCCGCAGTCGAGCTTCTGGAGCTTCTCCCAGGTGACGCAACGGCGCAGCTTCTTCTGTATGTCCTTGCTGCTCCACGCGTCGTGGCTCTTGATCTTGTCCGCGTCCTTGAACGCGACAATCCCGGGTTCGGCCTCGCCGACTCCGTTCTCCGCCAACCTGCATCCACCGACAATTGCGGCGGCCACCGCGAGTCCTGCAACGATCTTGCCCTTCATCACGTCATTCATTCCTTTCTGCTGCACTGGTTTCAAAAAGTTCCTGAATTATACCACAACGCACCCATCCGCATTCACTCCGCTGCGCAAGAAACTGCATCCCGTTTGCGCAGCGGCGTCATCCAAAGCGGCCTCTCGCACCGCCGGCACGCATCAGGAGAGGGCGCGGGAGATGCGTTCGTCCAGGTCGTTCTTCGCGAGCGCATCGAGGAGCGGATCCATCTCGCCGTCGATGATGCGGTCGAGGGAATAGAGGGTGAGGTCGATGCGGTGGTCGGTCATCCGGTTCTGCGGGAAGTTGTAGGTGCGTATCCGCTCCGAGCGGTCGCCGCTCCCGCGGAGAGTGAGTCGGCTCGCGCCAAGCTTCTCCTCCTCCTGGCGGCGGCGGAAGTCGAGGACGCGGGCCTTGAGGGTCGCGAGGCACTTTTCGCGGTTTCGTATCTGCGAGCGTTCGTCCTGGCAGACGGCGACCAGCCCCGTCGGGATGTGCGTCATGCGGACGGCCGACTCCGTCTTGTTCACATGCTGCCCGCCGGCGCCGCCGGCGCAGAAGAGGTCGATGCGGATGTCCTTCTCGGGAATGTCTATGTCGTCCTCCTCGTCCGCCTCCGGGAAGACGACGACCGTCGCGGCGGAGGTGTGGATCCTCCCCTGCTGCTCGGTCTCGGGGACGCGCTGGACGCGGTGTCCGCCGGACTCGAACCGGAATCTGCCGTACGCGCCCTCGCCGACGGCCGTGAACACGATTTCCTTGTAGCCGTCGAGCGACGTCGCGTTGGAGTGCATGACGGACACCTTCCATCCGCGCGACTCGCAGTAGCGGCTGTACATTCTGAAGAGGTCCCCGGCGAAGAGCGCCGCCTCCTCGCCGCCGGTGCCGGCGCGGATCTCCATGACGGCGTTGCGGGCCTCCAGCGGGTCCGGCGGAAGCAGCGAGGAGAGAAGCTCGTGCTCCGACTCGGCTATGAGCTGCGCGTCGGACCCGTCGTCGACGGCAAGCTGGTACATGACCCACGCGGAATCAAGCTTCTTGAGGAAGGCATAGTCGCGCAGGACCGCCTGGTACCGTTTGCGGTCCGATAAAACATCCGGGTCGCTCAGGTCCGCCTCCACGGACGCCAAACGACCCAGCACGTTTTCAATCTGATCCTTGTCGATCAAGCCGCCAAGCCCCGGTTCATGCCGCCCTGGAGGGGCGACAGGTCACTTCGCGAACTTCGCGTAGCGCTTGCGGAACGAGTCGACGCGCCCTTCGGTGTCGACCATCGTCTTCTGTCCGGTGAAGTAGGGATGGCAGGCGCTGCACGTGTTGACCGTCATCTCCTTCTTCGTGGAACGGGTGTGGATGACGTTGCCGCACGCGCACGTAATCGTCGCGTCGCCGTAGGCGGGATGGATGTCGCTCTTCATGATTCTTCTTTCCTTTACGAAATTGAGCGGATATTATACATTATTCAGACGAGGCTGACAAGGGGCCAAATCAGTAAATCTTGATGTAGGCGTCGGCCCTGAGTCGCTTCATCCATTCGTCGTAGAGCTTCTTGGCGTTCGCGTTCTTCACATTGGCCTCCACGGCAGTGTAGGCCTCGGCAAACGACTGCGGCGCCGAATCCACCGAATCGTCCTTCCTGATGAGGAAGCTCCATCCGTCCACGTCGAGCCATCCGGAGAGCCCGCCCTTCGCCGTCTTCTCTATTGCGGCGGCGATTTCGGGCCTGAACACCTCCGCCGGCACTACGTCCCTCCAGACGCCCCCGTCCTTCGCGTGCGTGTCCGCCGAATGCTCCTTCGCGAGCGCGGCGAAGTCCCCGCCCTCCTTCAGCGCCGCGGAAATCGCGTCCTTCTTCGCCGCGTCCTCGGGGCGGAGCAGGATGACCGACACCGTAACCCTGCCGTCCTTGCGGTAGCGCTCGGGATGCGCCGTGAACTCGGCCTTCATCTCGGCGGGCGAGGCGGTGACGTTCTTGTCCACCACGTTCCAGCGCATGGCGCCGACGATCGTGTCCTCCTTTATGCGCTCGCGCCACTCGGAGAACTGCACCTTCTGCCTGATCAGCGCCTCGTCCAGCCTGGAGCGATCGCCGCCGAACATGTCGTCGACGATTTCGCGGACGCGGTTGTCGACGACCCACTCCTGCATTGTCATCTTGGAATCGGCCGCGGCCTTCAGGATGAGCAGGCGCTCGACGAGCCTGTCCCGCACCTCGTCGAACCGGCTTTCGTCGGCCCCGATGCGGCGAAGCTCGCCTTCGATGTCGCTTCTGAGGATGGTCTTCCCGCCGACGACGGCGGCGATGCCGTCGCTCTGGACGGCCGCCGCGGAAAACGCCGCGGCGACCGCCGCGGCAGCGGACAGAAGGATGGACTTCACGTCGGACCTCAGAGCATCGCCGCGATTCCGGCGCCGACCATCGGCGCGTCGTCGACCTGCGGGGTGATTGCGTAGTGGACGTTGCGGCGCTTGACGAGCATGTCGTCGAGCTCCTTCTTCACCGTGTCGGCGAAGGGGACCGCGCGGGTCTTGTAGTAGGTCGAGCCGTCGGCGTTGATCGCGACCGGGGCCGCCGCGTCCGCGCCGCCGCCGGACTTGAGGACGAACGCCGCGAGCTGGATCGCCGTGAGCACGGCGGCGCGCTCGAAGACCGGCACGCCGAGGCGGCGCGCCATCTTGGCGTCGTCGGCGTCGGCGAAGATCGTGTCGAGCACGTTGTCGCGGCCCTCTTTCCTGAATCCGGCGCAGAAGTTGTCGAAGTCCATCGTCTCGAGCGACGGAAGCGCGGCGATCGCGCCGGCGGCCTTGCCGGAGAAGAGCCCCTCCTTCGCCGCGGCCTTGTAGATCTCGAGGCCGACGCCGCCGAGGTACGCGCCGGCGATCATCTTCTCGAGGAGGCCTATGCCGGGATTGCCCGTCTTCGCGTCGGCCGCCTTGTCGAAGGCGCTCTGGGGGGCCTTTGCGAACGCACCGGACTCCGCGTTGATGATCATCGAGCCGTCGGGGTCGAGGCCGGGCATCTTGAGGATGTTGGAGTTCTTCTCGACGTAGGCCGTGTTGGTCCCTGTGCCGAGGATGAAGCCGATGTACGAGGAATAGGTCTTGTCGCCCTCCGTGGCCTTCGCCGCGAGAAGCGTCGCGACCGTGTCGTTTACGACCGCGATCTCCGTTCCGCCCGTGCGCTTCAGGAGCTCCCTGCCGACGAACTGGCCGACGATCGCGGGAGCCTTGATGTTCTTCGTCCAGCGGACGAGCCGCGCGTCGAGGTCCTTCGTCGCCTCGGCCGGATACGAGAAGCACCAGCCGATCTTCTTGACCGTCGCCTTGCCCTCGAGGCGCTTGATCTCCGCCGCGAACGCATCGTAGAACTCGTCCTCGCCGACCTCCCCCTTGGTGCCGGGCATCGGCTGGTTCTGCTTCTCCTCGATCTTCGGGGGGATCGAGACTATGCCGCCGCGGAAGTTGGTGCCGCCCGCATCGAGGACCGCGGCCTTCGCGCCCTGCGGAATCTTGCCGGTCACGCTGACGAACGTCGGAATCATCATGAGCGACGACGGCTCGCCCTTAAGGCCCTTCTCCATCTCCGAGAGAAACGCGCCAAGCAGGGCCTGGCGATCGATCTCCGCCGCAAGCGTAAATCCGTTGTCCTTGAGGAACTCTTCAGGCGTTTTCATTGAGCAATCCTTTCGCTAATGTTATCCAGTCTTCGTTAGAGAGCTCTTCGGCCCTTGCCGAAGATTTTATCATATCCTTGAAAATGCTGCCAAGCTGCTTCCGGCGGTGTTCAAACGCCTGCTTGGTCAAACGATGAAAAAAGGCGCGTTCTTCAGCGGAAAGCGCAATATTTCTGTCATGGCGCGTGAGCGTAACCACGGTTGAGCCGACGGCGGGGCGCGGCCAGAAGCAGCTCGCCGCAACCTTGCGCACCAGCTTGACGTCGTAGTCGAGCTGGGCCCAGACGCCCGCGAGCCCGCGCGTCTTCGAGCCCTCCTTCGCCGCCAGACGGTCCGCGACCTCCGCCTGCACCAGCACCGTCATCGACGGCAGGGCGCGCTTAAGGACAAGCTCGAGCAGGATTCTCGTGCCCGCCTGGTAGGGGAGGTTCGAGATCATGTGGGTGAATTCCCTCGGCCCGCGGCCCTCGGCCGGAGGCCTGTCGTCGGCAATGAAGTCCAGGGCGTCGCCCGCGACGACCGTCAGGTTCGCGGGGCTGCCGAGCGAGGCGGCAAGGCGCTCCGCGAGGACAGGATCCTTCTCGACGGCCGTGACGGAGCATCCGCGCGAAAGCATCTCCTCGGTGAGCACGCCGAGCCCGGGGCCGATCTCCAGCACCTGCGCGCCGCCCGCGTCTGGGCAGTCCGCAAGCCCCGCGTCCACGATGGCGACGAGGGCGTTGCGGTCTATGAGGAAGTTCTGTCCAAGCGTCCTGTTCGGATGGAAGTCGTGTTCGATGCACCAGGCCTTCACCTGGCTCGGGCTCGTGAGGTTCATTCCCATGTCTACAGTATCCTGTCGAGGAGGCTTATGTACTCCCATTTCGGCGAGTCGATCGGACCCGTCGCCCTGAACTCGAGAAGGAGCTTCGTGAACGGCCATGTTATCGGATGGACGATCTTGCCCATCAAGGAGTCGTTCTTGAGGAACTGGACGCGCACCGTGTAGTCGAGGTTGTCGCGCGGTATGTCGTACGAACCCCAGCCCTTTATCGATATGAGCCCGCCCTCGATGAAGACGTTGTCCGACCGGAAGAGCCCGTTCGTCACGGTGAAATCGGCCGAGGCCTGCGACTGGTTGACGAGGAAACCGACCCCCGGCACCTTGTCGGCGAGCATCGCCGTCAGCCCCGCGAAGAGCTTCATCTGCGCGAGATGCCCATCCGTGACCTTCACCGACCCGCGCCCGTTCAGCCGCGAAAGCAGGTTCGACGACACGGGGCCCTCGAACTCGCACCATCCCTGCACCTTGCCGTTGCGCTCGCCGAGGTCGAACTTGAAGAAGTCCGCAAGCTCCTCCAGCGAGCCGCGCCGGTAGTCCACCTTGAGCTTGAACCCGGCGCGGTCGCCGTCGAACTCCGGAATCGCCACGTCGGCGGACGCGAGGAAGCTCCCGCCCGTCTTGCCGGTCGCGGACACGACCGGGAACGAAAGGACATCCCCCCTCAGCGAGAACTCAGCCAGGACGTCGTTGAGCCTCAGCCCGAGGAACGACCCGTGCCTGACCTTTGCCGTGAAGTCCATCGAATTCACGCCGCGGTCCTCCGCCGTGGTGCCGCACATTCCCTTCACCGTGATCTCCGGCGGCGTCTCGCACTCGATCACGTCCAGCGTCTCGGGCTTGATGAAGTCGGCTATCTCCAGCGCGTCGCGGAGCCTGAGCCCGCACTTCACGTCGGTGAACACGAGCCGCGTGACGTCGTTTGTGTAGTCGACGAGTATCCCGCCCGAGAGCCTGCGCCCGCGCTCGTCCTCCGCCGAGCGCAGATCCACGCTGAAGCGCGCGTTGCAGTTCGTCCCGCGCGTGTACACGTAGAGGTCAAGCGTCCCGTCCGCCTTCGACAGCGGCACGCCGTTGTACTTGCCGAGCGTAGGCGCGAGGTCCAGCTTCATGCCGAAGTCGCCGTTCGCCAGGTTCACGACGAACGCCCCAGTCGCCGGGACGGGCGCCTCCATCTCCGTGAATGCGTCGAAATACCTGAGCGCGGACGGTATGTCGAGGGCGACGAGGAGCGGACGCACCTGGTTCATCGCCACCTGCCCGCCGACCTCGGCGCGGACCCTCTGCGAAGGTATGTCAAGCTCGAAGCTCCCCTCCACCGGCCTGCGCCTGTCGCCGCCAGACAGCTCCCCGTGGATGTCGTCTACGCGAAGAGAGCCGGGCGACACGGCGACTTCCGCCGTCAGCCGGGACGCGGCGACCCCGAGCACCTCCGCGTCCTCCAGCTCAAGCCTGAACGCAGGAAGCCCCGGGAACTCCATCTCCACCCTCTCGTTCCGCTCGCGGCATTCCCCGGAATAGTACGACTCCGGGAGACGCGGATACCTCAGCCCCACGACCCTCACGCGCCTCGTCACATGGTTCGCCGAGACGCTCTTCGCGGACACCATCGCCTCCATCTCCTGCCGCCGCCTGTCGTAGACCCTGACGGACGACAGCGTCACGCCGTGCCTAAGCCCGATCGTCGCGGAATCGCACCGCACGACATGGGATTCGGACGAGAGGCGGTCGGCGATCCAGCCGACCAGCGCCCGCGGAAGACGCTGCTCGCGGAAATATAGGCTCGCCACAAATATCAAAAAGACGATGAAGCTCCACTTCACCGTCTTCCATGCATATCTGAGGAACCTCTTCACCTTGCCGCATCCTCCAACTAAGATGCACACCCAACACTCGCCAACACTCGGTTGGCAGCCCCTAGCGGAGTCGGACCGCTCTTACCTGGATGAGAAACAGATGTCCTAGCCGATAGACGAAGGGGCCAAGCAGTTGGTGCACCCGGTGGGATTTGAACCCACACACCGTGCGGCACCAGAACCTGAATCTGGCGTGTATGACAATTTCACCACGGGTGCTACGGGCGCATAGTATCTCAAATTTTCGCCGTTCTGTCAATGGGGGTCGGAAAAGAAACTCACGGCTTGAGGCTGAAATACCTGCGGACGGTCTCCGCGTAGACCTTCGGACGGCGCAGACGGTCGATTACGCCGGCAATGGAGCTGCCGACCTTGTCCGAGACAGACTTCCCTCCGAAGCGCTCGAGCGTGCGCCCGTCGTTCATCTGCCAGATGGAGAAGCCGACG
>JAFRJH010000234.1 GCA_017432385.1 Kiritimatiellia bacterium | reverse complement strand
CTCGGGCGCGGACGGTACGAGTGCATGTCGAGATACTGCCCGGAAAGCGACCGCGCCTCGCTGTACGTCCAGCCGTAGTGATACGCGTACCAGTACGCGGAATGTCCGTATTTTGTCCTTGCCATGCCGTTTTTCTTGCTTGTGTCCGCGCCTGCCCCGCGGGGTTCCGACGGTACCGGGCGGGCGGCGACGGGGACATTAGACCCTAAATGAGAATTGTATGCGGAAAATCTTGGACGGTGCTTCTGATGGGGTCGGTGCATTGTGATGTGCTGGAATCAGTTATGTCCAAAGCCGTGGCTTTGCCTTTTTGCGCCGGTTTTGGTATACTTACAACACTACCGGACATGTGTCCGCACATGGAGTATTGAATGAACAAGTATCTTGATGATTTTATGAAGGCCTTCCCGTACGAGGGTCTTACGTATGATGATGTTACGCTCGTGACGCAGTATGCCGATTTTCTGCCGGACGAAGCATCTCTCGAGACGAAGCTGACGAGTCGCACTAAGATGAACATTCCGTTCATTTCTGCCGCGATGGACACCGTGACCGAGGCGCCGATGGCGATTGCGATGGCTCTCGCGGGCGGCATCGGCGTGATTCACAAGAACCTGGAGGAGGACGACCAGGCCAGGGAGGTCGCGAAGGTCAAGAACTACCTGAACGGCATGATCGCGAAGCCTATCTGCTTCCACGAGAACGACGACATCTCGTTTCTGCGCTCCGAGAAGCGCCGCATGGGCCTGAAGTTCAACGGATTCCCGGTTCTGGACAGCGAGGACCGGCTTGTCGGCATGATAACCTCGTCCGACATGCGTTTTGCGCCGATGGAGGCGAAGAAGCTCAAGGACGTAATGCAGAAGTGCCCGATTACCGGGCCGAAGGGGATGTCGCTCAAGAAGGCCTACGATCTCATGCGCGAGGCCAAGATCGGCAAGCTCCCGCTCGTCGACAAGTCTGGCAGGCTCGTCGGTCTTTACAGCTTCACCGACGTGCAGCGTCTCGTCGAAAACCAGAATCCGACGTACAACTGCGACGCGAAGTACCGTCTCCGCGTCTCCGCCTCGGTCTCCGGCGGCAAGGGCGACATATCCCGTCTGGAGAAGCTTGCCGAGGCTGGCGTAGACGCTGTCGTCGTCGATTCCGCGCACGGCCACTCCAAAGGCATAATGGAGATGACCAAGTACATCTCGAAGCACTTCCCGAAGATCGACGTGATCGCCGGCAACATCGCGACCGGCGAGGCGGCGGTCGCCCTTGCGAAGTGCGGTGCGCACGCGGTCAAGGTCGGCATCGGCCCTGGCTCGATATGCACGACGCGCGTTGTGTGCGGCGTGGGCATTCCGCAGCTCACCGCCGTCTATTCGGCGGCGAAGGCTCTCCGCGGCAGCGGCGTCGCGGTCATTGCGGACGGCGGCATCAAGCTTTCGGGCGATGTCCCGAAGGCGCTTGCGGCCGGAGCCGACTCGGTGATGCTCGGCTCGGTGCTCGCGGGCACGGAGGAGTCTCCTGGCGAGAAGATATACCAGAACGGCCGCCAGTACGTCGTCTACCGCGGCATGGGTTCGATGGCCGCGCTCAAGAACGGCAAGGGATCCCGCGCGCGCTACTTCCAGGACAACGAGTCCGACGAGGACCTGGTGCCGCAGGGACTCGAGGGCATGGTCCCCTACTCCGGCCATGTGAAGGGCATTATGACGCAGTTCTGCGGCGGGCTCAAGGCGTCGCTCGGCTACTGCGGCGCACGGACGATTGCGGAGCTCCAGGAGAAGGGTCGGTTCTACCGCGTCACGGCGAACGGGCTCAGGGAGGCCCGTCCGCACGACATCATGATCACCAAGGAGGCGCCGAACTACCGCGCATGAGCGAGATCACCGAGGGTTTCCGCGTACCTGACGGGCCGACCGCCGCAGAAAAGCCTGCCAAAACCTGGCAAGACTACGGCCGGGAGTGGCTTGACACCCTCGTTGTGGCGATTTCGGTGGCCATGTGCTTCCGGGCGTACTTCTACGAGCCGTTCAACATCCCGACCGGGTCGATGCAGCCCACGCTCTGGGGGTACCACACGAAGGCCGGCGTCGAGAAGGGGCCGTGGGACGCGGTGCCTCTGTCGTGGCTCAAGTGGGCGTGGACGGGCGAGCGAGTCGTCGACTACAGGGCTCCTGTTTCCGGCACTGTCCGCGCACAGGGGCGGAACGACGGCTTTGCGAACGTGTATGTCGGGACGTGCCCCAGGCCGTTCAAGCTCCCTACCGATGCGTGCGGGGCGATTGTCGGCAGGCATGTCAACAAGGGCGAGACGCTCTGGAAGGGCGTCATCGCCACGGGGGATTTCATCTTCGTCAACCGGTGGAAGTGGAACTTCAGGCAGCCTCGCCACGACGAGGTGATGATATTCTCGACGACTGGCATAGCCGGGCTTCCGCAGGGGACCCACTACATAAAGCGCATGAAGGCGACGCCCGGCGAACTGTATGAGCCGGAGCATCCGGCGACTGATGCCCAGGGCAGGGTCCGCGAGGATCTGAACAAGGTCTGGGCGCTGGGCGGAGACGAGTATTTCGCCTGCGGCGACAACTTCAACAACAGCTACGACAGCAGGTACTGGGGACCCGTGCCAGGTTCCAAGCTCCGCGGACTCGGCAGCGTTGTTTTCTGGCCTTTCAACGGATGGAGGACTATCAAATGAGCGAAGAGCAGTTGATCCCCACGCCGAGCGTGTTCGGCGAAAACGGTAACTTCCTCCTCGAGCGAGAGCTCGGAAGGGGCGGCATGGGCGGCGTGTACATGGGACGCGACAAGATGCTCGACCGTCCCGTCGCGGTCAAGGTCATGCTCAAGGAATACGGCAGCGACCCGGCCTTTGTCGAAAAGTTCAAGAAGGAGGCCCAGGCCGCGGCGAAGCTGATCCATCCCAACATCGCCCAGGTGTACTCGTACGGCATCTCCGACGGAATGCCCTACATCGCGATGGAGCTCGTCGCGGGCGGATCTCTCTACCAGCTTATGCAGAACACTGGCGCCAAGTCCGATGTTCCGCGAGTGATGAAGATTTGCGAACAGGTCGCCCAGGCGCTTCGGTGCGCGGCCGACCAGGGGCTCGTGCACGGCGACGTCAAGCCGGAGAACGTCCTTCTCGACGCCAACGGCAACGCCAAGCTCGTGGATTTCGGCCTTGCGGCGATGCAGACCGACACGAACGAGATATGGGGGACCCCCTACTACATAGCGCCCGAGAAGGTGAAGAAGGAGCATGTCGACTACCGCGCCGACATGTTCTCGCTCGGAGGGACGATCTACCATGCGCTCACCGGCATGGCCCCGTTCGAGGGGGATGACGCGAACGCCGTCGTCCGGCGCCGCTTCGAGGGGCCGCCGCTCAAGCCGAGCGAAGTGAGGCCCGGGCTTTCGCCGCAGGTCGACTACCTGGTCCTGAAGATGCTGGCGATGGATCCCCAGGACCGGTATCCGACGTTCGAGGCGCTTCTCGACGATTTCAAGAAGGTGATGACGACCGGTCTTTCAATGTCGCCCGCGGCGGCCG
>JAFRJH010000233.1 GCA_017432385.1 Kiritimatiellia bacterium | reverse complement strand
GTCGCCGAAGGAGTATGTCGCGAAGTTGTCGTTCATGACGGTGTCGTGCGTCGCCTTGAGCCAGGCGGCGGAGCGGACGCACTTCGAGATGCGCACCTCGTCGATCTTGCCGACGAAGTTTGCGGCGGCTCCTCCCTGCATCGCGCCGAGGCAGAGGTTTCCAATCCCGGAGAACGCTGCGAACGACTTTGTGGCCGCGGCTTTCTGTTCTCCGTCGAGATAGCTCCTCGTGTTGTTCGACTCGAGCGTCGAGTCGAACGTGACCGACAGATGATTCCATTTGTTCAGCGCAGGGACCGTCGAGACGCACTTCACGTAGTTGGTCCCGCCGCCGGTCTGCGGCAGGCAAAGGGCCGTGGCAGAGCCGTCGTCGTAGAGGAAGTACGAGATGTTGCTGTTGTAGCCGGCCCGCTTGGAGAGGATTCCGGCGTTCGTGATGTGAGCAGCCTGCTTCGTCCACACTTCAAGAGTCCCCTTCTGGAACCCCTCCAGCGCGGCATGGTCAACCGCGACCACGCAGTTCGTGCGGTTTGCGGACGCGAAGTCGACCGCGCCTCCGACCGCGCCTTCCGCCGCGTAATTGATGCTGTCACCGGAAGAGCGGGTGAAGCCGGACGACGTGCAGCTGGACTCCTTCAGCGGCAGCGCGCTCTCGCCGAGGTGCCAGACGCCCACGTAGTTGGAGTCCCACACCTGGGAAGCGTCGACCCGCGCCGGGCTCGCGCAGCCGTAGTGCGCCGTTATCTTCGCGTTCGCCGCGAGCGACGGCACCTTGACCCAGACGGTCGAGACGCCGCTCTCGTTCCACGTGTCGATCTCGTGCGCGAGGAGATTCCCCGACGCGTCCGTGAACCTGAGGTCGCCGCCGTTCGGCATGAGGAAGTCGCCGTAGCTGAAACCCTGGATCGCCGTCGAGAGCTTGACGAGGACGGGGAAGTTCGGCAGGGACTCGCCCGAGTACCCGGAGAACGTAACGTCCATTGACTTCGCGTATTCCGACGCGACGAACTCGTCGGAAAAACCGTCGGCCGGGAGCTCGTCGAACGTCACGACCGCCCGAAGCGCCTGGGGGTTGTGCTGGTAGCTCTTGCCAAGGTTCCTAGTCGAGACCGCGATGTCGGCCGGGCGCGCGGCGGACGCAGACTGCTTCTGCGTGACGTAGACGCACTGGAAGGCGGGGCTGGAGTTGTGCTTGCCGACGTATGCGTAGGGCGAATTGAGCGACGAATCGGCGCGGGCCTTTATGTAGTTGTACAGCGAGGAGTTCATCCCCTGGAAGAACACGATGACGTTGTCGTCCTTCATGGCGTTGAGCTTCGAGAAAAGCGTATCGAAGCCCTGCGCAACTGTGCCGCCCGCGTTCTCGACCCCGTTTGTTGCAGTCACGTTAACGCTCACGACCTTGACGCGAGCGCCCGTCGCGATTTCCTTGAGGTCCGCAACCGCGGCGTAGCAGTTCGTGAACGCAGGCTCGGACGAGAGCGTCAAGAAGTCGACTCCTGACTCGCCAGCCGAGAACCGCTCGCGGTTGAAGAGCACGTTGCCGAATAGCTGGGTACGGCCCATGTTGCCTTCTCCGGCGTTGTCCCAGCTGTTCCACTGGTTGCCGTTGAAGCTGATGGACATCATCGTGTACCCAGGGATGTCGAACGACGAGCGGTTCTTGCCGGTCGAGACATCCGGCTCGGTCAGGAACATGAGGACGTCCTCCTTCCCTACGCCAAGATACTCCAGCAGCACGGACTTTATGTAGTCCACCACCTCATAGCCCTTGTTGATGTTGCTCATGAACGCTCCCGCTCCGGTGCGCCCCCAGCACATGTCCCAGCCACGCCACACCGTTGCCTTAACTGGGGCGGAGAGCTTCGCCGCCGCAGGGGCAGGCTGGTAGGCGACAGTGTTGTCCGCATTCGTGTTCGTGTAGATGCGGCAGTAGTCCACGAGGAAGTCCACTCCGCGCGCGTCCAGCTCGGGTACGTCGTACTTCGTGGCCGGGGCGTCGGGGACATTGACCCAGACGTTGGACTGGATGCCCATACCGAAGATGATGAACCACGGGCGGTCGTGGCACATGTGGTAGCGGCTGTCGCGGACGTCCATGCGCTTGAAGATGTGGTCGTCCACGTACCAGATTATCTCGCGCTCGTTCATGATCGTGCCGAAGCGGTGGAATCCGTCGCCGAAGTGGACGCCGTCCTGAGGCGTCGTAATGGAGCCGTTGCTGATCGAGCCGCTCCCGGACGGCGGGTCGATGTGGAGCGTTCCGGCCAGCCAGTCGCCGCCGCTCGGCTGCTCGAGGATGTCCAGCTCGCCGCACTCAGGCCACCGCCCCGTGTTGCCCATCATCCAGAACGCGGGCCAGCAGCCCTTCTGCCGCGTGAGCTTCGCACGAATCTCGCAGCGTCCGTACTTGAACGCAACCTTGCCGTTGCTCTTGATTCCGCCGCCAGTGAAGTCGTATTCAACGGTCTGCGACGACCAAGTGCTCCAGTCGAACTCCTGTCGTGTCCGCTTCTCGCGCCTTACGTTGATCGTGAGATTGCCATCATGTTCCTTCTGGTTGTCGCCAGCCGTCTCGTAGTTGAGCTCGTGGCGGTTCTCGGTGTCGTAGTTCCAGTAGGTGGAGTTTACGTCGTTCGTGCCAGGACGCGAGAACTCGTCGGCCCACGCAAGGTTGTCGTACATCTTGAAGTACTCGTCGAGGGAATACGGCTCGTCGCGGAACTTAATGGACTCCGACCCGTAGCCCGTTCCGGCCGCCCACGTCTTCGTGCCCTCGTAGAGCGCCCACACGTTGATGTCGTTCGTGACGCAACCGAGCCAGTCGCCGTGGTCCCAGCCCTTGAAAGTGTGGTCGGCCTCCGCGGGCGCCTGCGGCGCCGTCACCGAGCCGCCGTGCGCGACCTCGACCTTCTGGAGGACCGTGCCGTTCATCCTGCGGAACGTGACGGTATGTGTTTGCGAGAATGACTGCGCGGCGCAGAGCGCGAGTGCAGCACAAACTACGAAAGCTTTCAACTTCATGTCTTTACTCCTGTATTTCGAGCGTGTATTTGAAGAACATCTGGGACGGGAAGACGTAGCCCGAGCTCTCGCTCGCCGTCGGACGCCAGAGGCCGTCAGTCGCGAACTTCGTCATCGGAACGAGCGCAGCGTTGCTCCAGTGCGTGAGATCGGGCGTCGCGAGGATGCCGACGGTTACGTCGTCGCGTCCCGTCGCGAGGTCGCGCGACTGGACGGACGGGTTGCCGTTCGCGTCGCGC
>JAFRJH010000232.1 GCA_017432385.1 Kiritimatiellia bacterium | reverse complement strand
GAACGAGCCGGGGCCGATTCTGACGACGATTCGGTCCAGCGGCCCGCCGCCTGGGAAAACCCCGTGCCCGCGCAGGAACTCGCGGGTCTTCACCGCCCAGTCGCCGGAACGGCAGTCCTCCCCCTCCAGGGTGCACGCGGCGATTCCGCCGCGGCCGTCCGCAAGCGCGAGGGACTGGAGCTCCGCAGACCTGTCGATGACGAGAGTTGTCACTTCAAACCTCCTTCCAGCCTGAGCTGCTTCTCCTGTCCGTACGGAAAGCTGCCGGGCACGTAGTTTCCGACGCGCGGACGGACGAGGGAGAAGGATTTCGCGTAGTGGGCGAATATCCACGGACAGTCCTCGCGCAGGATCTCCTGGCATTTCACCCAGTGCGCGGAGCGCTCCGCGTCCGTCGCCGACGCCATTGCCGCCTCGTACTCGGCGTCGTAGGCCGGGTTGTCGTAGTCGGAATGGTTGGGTCCGGGGCTTCTGTTCTTGGAGTAGAACAGCTGCAGGAAGTTCTCGGCGTCGGGATAGTCCCCGACCCATCCCATCACGTACATCTGGACGCGGCCCTCGTTCACCGCCTTCATGAATGCGCCCCACGTGGAGAACGACAGTTCGAGCCGGACGCCGATCTTCTCGAAGAAGCTCGCGAGAAGCTCGCCCCGTTCGCGGGTGTCCTGGTCTGTGCGGCCGAGCGAGAGGGAGAGGGCGAGACGGCGCCCGGTCGCGGGGTCTATCCCGTCCGGATACCCCGCCTCGGACATGAGCGCGCGCGCGCGGGCGAGGTCGAACGGGAACGGATGCGGCGCGTCGAGACGCCCTTCGGGGACGGACCTCGGCACCGGTCCGTCCGCCGCCTCGACGCGGTTGTTGAAGAACCGGCGCCATGTAGGGAAGTCGAACGCCGACGTGAGCGCCTGGCGGAGCCTGCGGTTCCTCCCAAGCACCGGATCGCGCATGTTCATCCCTATGTAGGCGACCTCGAGCGTCGGCGTCGCGAAGAGCCTCACGCCCTGGGCGACGAGCTTCGCGTCCAAATTCCCGTCGCCGTCCACGACCGCATCCCAGTTGTCGCGCGATATCTCGCCGAGAAAGTCGATCTCGCCGCGGAGAAACATGAGCCACTGCGTGGACACGTCGCCTATGACGAGGTAGCGCACCTCGTCGAACGGCTCGCCCGGATCGCGGGTCCGCGACCACCCAGGCCACCTCGGATTCCTGGAAAACACCATCTCGTGGTTCCTGCGCCACGACTTGAGGAGGTACGGACCGGTCCCCGAACCGTCCTCGAGTGGAACGGCGGCGTAGCCCATGGCCATCATCCACGGAAAGACATGGTAGCGCTCCGAGAGGCGTATCTCGACGGTCCGCGCGTCAGGCGCGGAGACCGACGCGACCTTCTTCATCGTCCAGCCGCCCGGCGAGGCGTTCGCTGGATCCCTGAGCCGCTCAAGGGCGCGGACGACGTCGCGCGAGGACAGGGCGGACCCCTCCCGCAGCCTGAATGTGTAGACGAGTCCGTCCGGCGACACCTCCGGTAGCTCGCACAGCCCCGGCACAAGGCGGTAGGGCCGCGCCTTGTAGTCCACCTCCAGCGGCGTCTCGTAGACAAGCTGGACCGCGCGGCAGTCGTAGACCGACTGCGAGAGGATCGGGTCCATCGAGACGACCCGCTCCATCGGCCTGACGAACGCGGCCGCGATCGCAAGCGCGGCGGCGGTCATTTCCGTATCTCCAGAACGAGGTCGAGGCGCCTGGGCGCGCCCGGGAGCCGCGCAAGCGCGCGCTTGACCGCGGCGAGCTTCGGCCGGACGAGCCAGAGCGTCGGCGCGTTCGCGACGTATATGAATATCCTGCCGTCCTCGTAGCGTCCGGGACGCGCCGGGATGTCCGGGAAGAGCTCGCGCCAGCGGTCGGCGAGGGAGTCGAAGAAGTCGTTGCGTTCGGTCATTAGCCCGCCGAGCGCGGCGTCGACGGCGGAGGCGAACGTACGGTGGCGGCCGCGCTTCGCGGGCTCCACCGGCTGCCAGTTCACTCCGTTCTCGAAGGCCATCGCGCTACTTGCCGCCGGACGCCTTCATCTGCAGCCACGCCTCGACGAAGGGCTGGAGATTGCCGTCCATAACGCCGTCGACGTCGCTCGTCTCGTACTCGGTGCGGAGGTCCTTCACCATCGTGTAGGGGCAGAAGACGTAGGAGCGGATCTGCGAGCCCCATCCGTTCTCGCTCTTTGCGCCGTAGAAGCGGTCCATCTCGGCCTTCTTCTGGTCCTCGTAGTACTCGTAGAGCTGGGCCTTGAGCATGTTCATGGCCTTCTCCTTGTTCATGTGCTGCGAGCGCTCCTTCTGGCAGGCGACCACGATGCCGGTCGGAAGGTGCGTGAGGCGCACCGCCGAGTCCGTCTTGTTGACGTGCTGCCCGCCTGCGCCGCCTGAGCGGTAGGTGTCGATCCTGAGGTCCTCGTCCTTGATCTCGACCTCGATGTCGTCGTTGATCTCCGCGACCGTCTCCATCGAGGCGAACGACGTCTGGCGGCGCTTGTTCGCGTCGAACGGCGATATCCTGACGAGGCGGTGGATGCCGCGCTCGGCCTTGAGCATGCCGAAGGCGTACGGGCCCTCGACGCGGAAGTACACGTCCTTGTAGCCCGCCTCCTCGCCCGGCTGCACGTCGTACTCCTCGACCTTCCAGCCCTGCGACTCGGCGTAGCGCTGGTACATGCGGTACAGCATCGCGACCCAGTCGCACGCCTCCGTTCCGCCCTGCCCCGCGTGGAGCTTCACGAACACGTTGCACTGGTCGAACTTGCCGCCGAGAAGCGACTGGAGGCGGAGCTTGCCGAAAAAACCCTCGGCCTTGTCGCACTCGGCGAGCGTGTCCTTGAGCGCGGACTGCTGGGCCGCGCCCTCCTCCATCTCGGCAAGCTCCAGCATGACGCCGGCGTCCTCGACCGTCTTCGTCAGCGACGTGAACGGAACGACGTACGCACGCTCGGCATTGGTCGCGGCGATGACCTCCTTGGCCTTTGACTGGTTGTTCCAGAAATCGCCGGACGCCTGCTGCGCCTCCAGCCCGGAGAGCCGCTCGCGGCGCTCGTCGATCTTTATGTAGTCGGCCATCTCGCCGACCCTGCGCTTGAGGTCCTCGATCCTCTGCCGGACTTCCTCGACCTCCAGCAGCTTGACTTTCTCTTCTTCTGCCATGACGATAAATTATACCAAAAATCACCGCCCCGCGTGTGCTCCAGTTCGCGGCCTCGCGCCGGGCGAAGCCGTTTTGCCTATATGCCTGCATTTGCCGCAGGGAACCGGTGCACGGGCAAAAGAGAGGCCGAAGCGACGGATCGCTTCGGCTTGAGGTACTTGAGGGCCAGGAAGAGCGAGAACCTCACTTGCCTTCCGCCGTCCGTCAGATGTCGACCTGGACGTTGACGTCGCCGCCCTTGTCAACGGCCGCCGCGGCGGCGTTGCCCTGCTCCTCGGCGACGGCGTTGCCCGTCTGCGTCGTCGGCAGGTAGCGGTAGTACACCATCAGCTGCAGCGCCGCGAGGCACGTGTCCATCACCGGACGCGACGTGTGCGCGTCCTTGTTCTCGAAGTGGCCCTGCTTGTGGCCCTTCCCGGTCCAGTCGAGGACGGGCTCGGGGTCGTTGATGATCGAGGCGGGGTAGAGCTTCTTCATCTCCGCGTTCCACTTCTGCCACGTCATCTCGTCGCCCTTCGTCGCGCCCTGCTTCATGCCGGCCTGGTACTTGCACTGCGTCGCGTAGTAGCAGTAGTACTGCGGCGAGCCGCCGACCTTGCCGACCTCGGCGGGCATGAACCCGGGATGCCAGTCGCGCATGTAGTCGAGCGCCGACGCCACCTCCGACTGGTTGCCGTAGCCCAGAAGCTGCATCGCAAGGCACCCGGTCGCCGTCAGCCCCGTCGGGTTGCCGCCGGCCGTGTAGTTGAAGCCGCCGTTCTTGAAGTTGCGCGTCTTGAGGCAGTGGACGGCCTTCTTGATGCAGTTGTCCAGCCCGTCCGGGTGGAGCCCGGCGAGCTTGCCGGCCTTGAGCGCCTGGAGCGCCCAGCCCGCGAACGACATGTCGTCGCGCGTCGACTGCGGGTTGATCTTGTAGTCCCAGCCGCCGGTAGGCGACTGCCCGCGGACGATGCGGTCGAGGCACACGTACGCCGCGTCCTTGCAGTTCGGGTTCTTGGTCATGCCGTACGCCTCGCAAAGCGCGTACGTGGCCATCAGGAACGCGTACTCGTTGCCGTCGGCGCCGCGCATCTTCACGATCGGGCCGCTCTGGTCCACGCGGCCGCAGAGGTTGTCGATCGCAAGCTGCACGACGGGCCCGAAGTCCTTCTGGAACGGCGACGGCGAGCCCGGGTACTCGCCGTGCGCGAGGTACGTGAGCGTCGCCAGCGCCGTGTTCGCCAGCGAGTTGCCGCGGTCCCAGCTGCCGTCCGTCTTCTGGTTCTTCTTCAGCCACCAGAGGACCTTCATGACCGTAGCCTCGGTGACCGCGTCGCCGTAGCCGGCGCCGCCGCGCGTCGCCGCGCCGATCGAGCCGGGGGTGCGAGAGCCCACCATCGACTTCATCTTGACGGGCGAGTCGACGAAGGCCACCGTGTCCTGCGTCGCGGGCTTGACCGAAACCTGCGTGGAGGGCGGCGAGGCGACGGGGGTGATCTGCGAGACGGGCCCGGGGTTGGGCGTGTCGACCTGGATCTCGACCTCCTCCATCGGCGGGGGCTCGATGTCGTCCGGTGGCTCCTCGACCTGCTCCTCCAGGGGAGCGTCGTCCTCCTCGACCTCGGCGATCTGGACCTCGATGACCTCCTTCTGCTGCGACTGGATCGCCGTCACGACGATCAGGACCGTCACGAAGAGCGCGACCGTCACTATCGCCGCAAGCGGGGCGGCGAGGCGCTGGAGCTCGATCCTCGCGAGCTTGTACTCGCGCGTGTCGCGGGGCATCCCGAGGCCCTTGGACATCTCCTTGAGGCGCTGGAAGAACCCCTTTTCGGAATATCGCTCGGCGATCTCCTCGAG
>JAFRJH010000231.1 GCA_017432385.1 Kiritimatiellia bacterium | reverse complement strand
TTCCGCACGGTCGTCGAGGCGGATTTCAGAGTCTGCCTCGGGAACATCGAGTTCCATTATTTTGCGGGATACTCCGGCGGCGCAAAGGCGATCATGCCCGGCGTTTCCACGCCGGCGGCACTCCAGGCCACTCACCGCCTCATGGTGTCCGAGGACGCCTGCGCAGGGAAGCTGGAAGGCAACCCGATCCGCGAGGACATCGAGGAAGCGGCCGCCATGGTCGGCGTCGACTTCATCGTGAACGCGGTACTTGACGAGCACAAGCATATCGTATACGCTGTGGCGGGCGACGTGACAGAGGCGCACCGCGTGGGATGCCGGTATCTCGACAAGATGTACCGGAAGAAGATCCCGCACCGCGCGGATATCGTGATCGTTTCCCAGGGGGGCGCGCCGAAGGACGCGAACCTCTATCAGACGCAGAAGGCGCTGGACAACTCGAAGCACGCCGTGAAGAAGGGCGGCACGATCATCCTGATCGGCGCCTGCAACGAGGGACTCGGCAGCGCGACGTTCGAACGGTGGCTCACGCAGTCCCCGACCGCGCATTCGATGGTCGAGAAGATCGGAAAACAATTCGAGCTCGGCGGACACAAGGCCGCCGCGATCGGCATGGTGCTGGAGAACGCCTCGATTGACCTCGTCTCCGAGATGGACGACGATTTCGTGCGGAGCATCTTTTTGAACCCCCAGCCGTCGGCGCAGGCCGCGTTCGACCAGGCGATGGCAAAATACGGACCCGATGCGACCGTGATCGCGATGCCGTTCGGCGGCGCGACGCTTCCGGTCGTGTCCGAATAAAGGCATTCAGGTTTTATACAGGAAATATTAAGAAAATAGGAGATAACAGAAAACTATGGATTACGCAAAAGAATCACTGCGCCTGCACGGCGAATGGAAGGGCAAGATTGAAGTGGTCGCCACCGTTCCCGTCAAGACCAAGGAAGACCTGTCCCTCGCGTATACGCCCGGCGTAGCGCAGCCCTGTCTGGAGATCCAGAAGGACGTTGAGAAGTCCTACGACCTCACGAGACGCCACAACCTCTGCGCGGTCATCACGGACGGCACCGCCGTCCTGGGTCTCGGCGACATCGGCCCCGAAGCCGGCATGCCGGTCATGGAAGGAAAATGCGTTTTGTTCAAATCCTTCGGCGACGTCGACGCGTTCCCGCTCTGCATCAAGTCCAAGGACGTGGACGAGATCGTCAACACGATCTGGCTGCTGTCCGGCTCGTTCGGCGGCATCAACCTCGAGGACATCGCGGCGCCGCGGTGCTTTGAGATCGAGCGCAAGCTGAAGGAAAAATGCGACATCCCGATCTTCCACGACGATCAGCACGGCACCGCCGTCATCACGCTGGCGGGTCTGAAGAACGCCCTCAAGGTCGTCCATAAGAAACTGGACGAGGTCAAGATCGTCATGAACGGCGCGGGCGCCGCCGCGATCGCGATCGCGAAGCTTCTTCTGAGCGCGGGCGCGAAGGACGTCACGCTCTGCGACCGTACCGGCCTCATCTACAAGGGCCGTGAAAAGGGCATGAACTGGATCAAGGAGGAGATGGCGGAAGTCACCAACCTCCGCGGCATGCAGGGCACGCTTGCCGACGCGCTCGTCGGCGCGGACGTCTTTATCGGCGTCAGCGCGCCCGGCGCCGTCACGCAGGACATGGTCCGCACCATGAACAGGGACGCGATCATCTTCGCCTGCGCGAACCCGACGCCCGAGATCTTCCCGGATGACGCGAAAGCCGCAGGCGCTGCCGTTATTTCCACCGGCCGCAGCGACTTCCCGAACCAGATCAACAACGTTCTCGCATTCCCGGGCATCTTCCGCGGCGTGTTCGACGTCCGCGCGAGCGATATCAACGAGGAGATGAAGATGGCCGCAGCCGAAGCGCTGGCGTCCCTGATCTCCGACGAAGAGCTGAACCCGGACTACATCATCCCGCAGGCGTTCGATCCCCGCGTCGGCCCCGCCGTCGCGAAGGCGGTCGCGGAAGCGGCAAGGAAGTCCGGCGTAGCCAGGATCTGACCCGAATCGCAAACTGAGTAAGGAGTGAACTGGAATATGACTGATCAGAAAGTAAAAGAACTGAAGGTCCTTGCGGCGAGGATCCGTCTGGAGACGCTGAAGGTGATCCATTCCCGCGGTTTCGGCCACGTGGGCGGATCCATGGACCTCGCGGACCTCATGGCGGTGCTGTACGGCGACGTGATGCGCTATGACCCGAAGAACCCGAGATGGGAGGACCGCGACTGGCTGGTCCTGTCCAAGGGACACGCGGGCCCAGTCGCATACGCGACGTTCGGCCTCATGGGCTACTATCCGCTGGAGGAGGCCTACACGCTCAACCAGCCCCACACGAAGTTCCCGAGCCATACGGACCGCAAGCTGACCCCGGGCGTCGACCTGACCACGGGTTCCCTGGGACAGGGCGTTTCGACTGCGACGGGCGCCGCGCTCGGCAACAGGATCGACGGCAGAGACAACCGTGTGTTCTGCGTGATCGGCGACGGCGAGGCGGACGAGGGCCAGGTGTGGGAGGCGCTGCATTTTGCGTACGCCCACAAGCTGGACAACATCGTCTATTTTATGGACAACAACGGCTATCAGCTGGACGGACCGACCGCCGACATCCTCTCGCACGGTGACCTTGCGAAGAAGGTGGCGGGATTCGGCCTCCATGTGCAGGAGATCGACGGGCACGACGTGGCTGCGATCAGAGAGGCGATCGACAACGCGCTCAATACGAAGGGCGTTCCTTCCTGCATCGTACTGGATACCCTGAAGGGCAAGGGCGCCACGTTTGCGGAGCCCAAGCGGGAGCATTCCTCGCAGCCCAAGGAAGAGGCGTGGCTGGAAGCCATCGCGGCGTCCGAAGCGGCTCTCAACGAACTGATGGACTAAGGAGGGCGCGAAGATGAGTATCAAACTGAACGGAAAGCATGAGAAGGACAGCCGTCCCTGCAGGGACGCGATGGCCCTTACCGTAAAGGACCTGATGGAGAAGGATCCGTCCGTGGTCTATGTGGACTGCGACCTGATGGGCTGCGTCAACACCAAGCAGCTCCGTGCCCAGTGGCCGGACCGCGCCCTTGAGGCGGGCATCGCCGAGGGCAACGCCGCCGGCATCTGCGCGGGTCTCGCCGCGACCGGCAAGCAGGCGTTTCTCCACTCCTTCGGAACATTCTCCTCGAGCAGGATCTACGACCAGATCTATATGAGCGCGGCGTACGCGGGACTGCCGGTCCATGTGCTTGGCAGTGACGCGGGCGTGACAGCGGCGTTCAACGGCGGCACGCATATGCC
>JAFRJH010000230.1 GCA_017432385.1 Kiritimatiellia bacterium | reverse complement strand
GTTCAGCCTGAACGCGAGGTCTCGCTTCGCCTCGCAGTCGTCGACCTTCGTCATCGCCGCGCAGTGGACGACGACGTCCGGCGCCGCGGCGAGCGTCTTCGCCGTGAACGCGTCCGCGTCGGTTATGTCCCATTCTGGCAGGTCCGCGACCACGATCTCGTGGTCCGCGAGCTCGCGCTGCAGCGTCCGCCCCAGCATGCCCTTCCCACCGGTGACCAGTATCTTCATCCCTCAGGCTCCTTGTCTATTGCGGCGTGGGTTATGCATGCGCCCAGAAGGACGATCTGCCAGCTCATGTAGAGCCACGCCAGGACTATTGGCAGAAAGGCGAACGACCCGTACAGCGCGGACGACTTGGCGATGCCGACCTGCGCCACGGCGCATATCTTCACCCACGCCCCGAAGAGGAACGCCGTCACGAACCCGCCCCACAGCGCGGCGCGGAACGGAACCCTCGTGTTCGGCAGCACGGCGAACGCGTAGGCGAAGGAGAGCGAGGCGAAGACGAGCGTGACGGCGAGCCGGAACGCGAGCGAGTCGAGGAACCAGATGATTCCGTCCGAGACCCATCTGGTGAGCCATGTCGCCCCCATCGTCGCGACGATCACCTGCTTGGCCACGTTGAGGATCGGGACCGAGAGCGCGAGCGTCGCGAATATCGGGAGGATGACGGCCGTGAAGACGTTAAGGTACGCGCGCTTCCACACGGGGCGCGCCTTAGGCACGCGGAACACCTCGTTGAAGCTCGTCTCGACCATGCCGATCGAGCTTATGACGGTCCACACGAGGAAGCCGAAGCCTATCCAGCCGAACGTCCACACGTCGAACTTCGCAATGCGCTCGAAGAGCGCGTTCGTGATGTCGCGCGCCTGCGCGGCGAATTCCTCGGCGGCGATGCGCTTGCGCTCGCGCTCCTCCTCGCTGACGATGGCGATCGGCGCGACGGCGTCGTCGTGGGCGTGCTCCACGTTGGAGATCATTACGTCGATCTGCTCGTTGATCTTCTTGCGCGCGTAGTCGTCGGCCCCGCAGACCTTCGCCACCGACAGCAGCACGCAGAGAAGCGGCACCAGGGCGAGCATCGAGAAGTAGGTGAGCCCCGCCGCATGCATCGAGCAGTGGCATCCGTCGAAATCGCGCCATATCGACTTCAGCCACGAGACAATCTTTCCATTCATGCCGCATAGTATAGCAAAAACGGCCGCGGCACGCACAAGACTGATTATTATGGTATAATTGGAGACATGTTTGAAGGCAACATCTTCGGAAGGCTGGACCAGAAGATCCAGCACGCGGTGGCGGACGCGGGATACACGACCCCGACTCCGATCCAGGATCAGGCGATGCCCCACCTGTTCATGGGGCGCGACCTCATCGGCTGCGCGCAGACGGGAACCGGCAAGACCGCCGCGTTCATGCTGCCCATACTGAACAGGCTCGTCAAGGTCAGGAAGCCGCGGCACATCGGCCACCCCCGCGCGCTCGTCCTGTCGCCCACGCGCGAACTCGCCGTGCAGACCGCCGAGAACGTGAAGCGGTACTCGAAGTACTGCCAGATCCCCTTCGCCTGCCTCATCGGCGGCGTAAGCCAGTTCGGGCAGGTCAAGGACATAAAGAAGGGCGCCGAGACGGTCATCGCCTGCCCCGGCAGGCTCATTGACCTGATGACCCAGGGCATCGTGTTCCTCGACGAGGTGGAGTGCTTCGTCCTCGACGAGGCGGACCGCATGCTCGACATGGGCTTCCTCCCCGACATCAAGCGCATCATCTCGAAGCTGCCCGCGAGGCGCCAGTCGCTGTTCTTCTCCGCCACGATGTCCCCGGCCGTCATGAAGCTCGCCGGCGAACTCGTCCACGACCCCGCCAAGGTCGAGATATCGCCGGAGACGCCGACGGTGGAGAAGATCAACCAGAAGGTCATGTTCGTCGAGAAGCCGCAGAAGGACGCGCTTCTCCTCGAGCTCCTGCAGACGCACCCGGAATGGACGAAGGTGATCGTCTTCACGAAGATGCGCCACGGCGCGGACCGCGTGACCAAGAAGCTCCTGCGCGCGGGCGTCCAGTGCGCCGCGATCCACTCCGACAAGACACAGGGCCAGCGCACGCGGGCGCTCGAGGGCTTCCGCCGCGGCGATGTGCGGGTCCTCGTCGCGACGGACATCGCGAGCCGCGGGATCGACGTCCCCGACGTCTCGTGCGTCGTCGACATGGAGCTCCCCCTCGAGACCGAGAGCTACGTCCACCGCATCGGCCGCACCGCGCGCGCCGGCGAGTCGGGCGCGGCCATCAGCTTCGTCACCGCCGAGGAGCGCGGACAGCTCAAGGCCGTCGAGCGCTTCATCAGGAAGACGATACCGGTCGACCGCGACCACCCGTTCCACGACGGGTTCGCGGAAAAGAAGAGCGGACGCCAGAACGACGGCCTCCCCCAGGCGCCGTGGGTGCATCCCGCCAACCGCGGCAGGAAGGACGGGAAGCGGAACGGACGCAAGTCGTTCAAGGGGCGCCGCCAGCCCGACTTCGGCCAGAAGCGCTGAAAGGCCCGGCTAGCGCCCGATCCCGAGCGTCGTCCAGGCGAGCGGCGTCGCGACGCGGCCCTTCGGCGTGCGCTCGAGGTACCCCTCCATTATGAGGAACGGCTCGTACGCCTCCTCTATCGTGTCCGGCTCCTCGCCCACCGAAACCGCGATGGTCGAAAGCCCGACGGGGCCGCCGCCGAACTTCGCGCAGACCGTCTCCAGTATGCGGCGGTCCATCTCGTCCAGCCCGTGGGGGTCTATCTCCAGAAGCCCCAGGGACTCCTTCGCGACGTCCCCCGTTATGAAGTTCCCGGCCTTCACCTGGGCGTAGTCGCGCACGCGCCGAAGCAGGTTGTTCGCGATTCGCGGCGTGCCGCGGGCGCGCCTGGCGATCTCCGCCGCCCCCTCGGCGTCGATGTCCACTCCAAGCTTCGCCGCGGAGCGCGTCACGATCTCCGCGAGGTCCGCCGGCTCGTAGTAGGAAAGCCTGTTGACGAGGCCGAAGCGGGCGCGGAGCGGGGCCGCGATGAGCCCGATGCGCGTCGTCGCCCCCACGAGCGTGAAGCGGGGGAGCTCAAGGCGCACCGACCGCGCGTTCGGCCCCTGGTCGATCATGATGTCGATCGCGTAGTCCTCCATCGCGCTGTAGAGGTACTCCTCGACCGTCTTCGCCATGCGGTGTATCTCGTCGATGAAGACGATGTCGCCGGGCTCGAGCGAAGTGAGCAGCCCGGCGAGGTCGCCGGGCTTCGTGATGACGGGGCCCGACGTCGTCTTTACGCTCACGCCCATCGCCTCGCCGAGGATGTAGGAGAGCGTGGTCTTGCCAAGCCCCGGGGGCCCCGAGAACAGCACGTGGTCCAGCGACTCGCCGCGGTCCTTCGCGGCCTGCACCGCGAGCTCTAGCCGCTCGCGTATCTTGCGCTGGCCGACGAACCCGCCGAAGTCCGACGGACGCAGCCTGTTGTCGAATGCCGCGTTCCGCCGGTTAAGCTCCTCGCTCTGCCTTTCCTGGTCCATGCCGCCCTATTATACCAAATCGAGACGCCCCGCGAGGGCGGATCAGTTCTTGAAGGAGTGGATCGGGGCCGGGATGCGGCCCCTTCGCGCGATCATCTTCTCGCACGAGAACTTCGAGACCCTCATCACCGGCGCATGGCCGAGAAGCCCGCCGAACTCGACCTTCTCGCCCACGCGCTTCCCGGCGACGGGGATGATGCGCACCGCGGTCGTCTTCTGGTTGACCATGCCGATCGCCGCCTCGTCGGCGATGATGCCCGAGATAGTCGCCGCGGAGGTCGAGCCGGGGACGGCTATCATGTCGAGGCCCACCGAGCAGACGCAGGTCATCGCCTCCAGCTTCTCTATCGTGAGCGCCCCGGCGTTCACGGCGTCGATCATGCCCTGGTCCTCCGAGACCGGGATGAACGCGCCGGAAAGCCCGCCGACGTAGCTCGACGCCATGACGCCGCCCTTCTTCACCTGGTCGTTCAGGAGCGCGAGCGCGGCGGTCGTCCCGGGCGCGCCAGGATGCTCCAGGCCGATCTCCTTGAGGATGTCCGCGACCGAGTCGCCGACCGCCGGCGTCGGGGCGAGCGACAGGTCGATTATGCCGAACGGGACGCCGAGGCGCTTCGACGCCTCCTGCGCGACGAGCTGGCCCACGCGCGTGATCTTGAACGCCGTCTTCTTGATCGTCTCGCAGAGCTCCTCGAATCCGACGCCGCGGCACGTGTTCCTGAGGACGTAGTTCACGACGCCCGGTCCAGAGACGCCGACGTTGACCACGGCGTCGCCCTCGCTCACGCCGTGGAACGCGCCCGCCATGAACGGATTGTCGTCCGGCGCGTTGCACAGCACGACGAGCTTCGCGCACCCAAGGGAATCGCGGTCCTTGGTCCGCTCCGCCGTCTCCTTGACGATCTCGCCCATGAGGCGGACGGCGTCCATGTCGATGCCCGTCTTCGTCGAGCCGACGTTGACCGAGGAGCAGACGCGCTCGGTGGAGGCCATCGCCTCGGGGATCGACCGTATGAGCAGCTCGTCCGCCGGCGTCATGCCCTTCGACACCACGGCCGAGTAGCCGCCGATGAAGTTGATGCCGAGCTTCTTCGCCGCACGGTCGAGGGTCCTGGCGATCTTCACGAAGTCGCGCGGACGGCGGCAGCACGACGCCCCGACGATCGCGGCCGGGGTGATGGAGACGCGCTTGTTCACGATCGGGACGCCGAATTCGCGGCCGATGTCGTCCCCGGTCTTGACTATGTCCTTCGCAAGGCGCGTTATCTTCGCGTAGATGTTGCGGCAGGTGCGGTCGACCGAGCTTTCGGCGCAGTCGAGGAGCGATATGCCCATCGTGATGGTCCGGACGTCGAGGTTCTCCTCGAGGATCATCCGGTTGGTCTCGAGACCTTCAGAGAGGTTGATCATGGCGTCACACCCTGTGCATCTTCTCGAATATCTCCGACTTCTGGCAGCGGATCCTCAGCCCGATGCCGTTGCCGAGCTCCGCAAGCTCGGCCCCGACCCTGTCGAAGCCCTTGCGGCACTTCGAGCCGTCGACGATCATCATCATGTTGAAGTAGCCGCCGACGACGGTCTGCGAAATGTCGAGGATGTTGATGTTGTTCCTGGCGAGGTACGTGCATGTCTTGGCGAGAATGCCAACGGTGTCCCTGCCCACGACGGTGATGATTACTTTCTTCATGACCCGGATATTATACCACATCGCCCCCCCGTGCGGCAGACTTCAGGCGATCCTGTCGCCCCACAGCGCGAACGAGACGTCGGCGCAGAGCGGACGGGCCGCGTCGAGCGCGCGGCTGACGGCCGGTGCCGTCAGGCGGCCGGCCTTGTGCCCGAGCTCCCACAGGTGCCCGAACACGACGCGCCTCGGGGCGACCTTCCGCACCGCCTTGGCGACGTCGATCCCGCAGCCCGGGAAGAACAGCCACAGGTCGGGACGCCCCCACGCCGTGTTGAGCTTAGGCTCGGTGCCCTTCCCGCCGTCGCCCGTGTGGTAGAGGCGGAACTTGCCGATCTTTATCTCGAACGCCGTCGTGAAGTCGATCAGGTAGTCGTTGTGGTCGATAAGCGACGTCCTTATCTCCACGTCCTTCAGCTTGAACTCCTTGACGCCCCTGACGTACCCGCCGGCGGAATGCCAGCCCGAGCCGCCCTTCCGCCAGTCGGCCGCGCCGTAGTTGTCGAGGAAGTTCGACACCACCGTCTTCCCGGCGCCGTTCATCTCGGAGTAGAAGTCCCTGCGCCAGTGGTCGCCGTGGTTGTGCGTTATGAGAGCGAAGTCTAGGAGCGGGGCGAACTCCTTCGCGCGCCTGTGCACAAGGTCTATCGAGAACATCGACTCGCGCGCCTTTACGATGTAGCCCATGTTGTACACGCTCCACACCGCCGGCGCGTCGGTCGTCACCACCGTCTCCCTGGCCTCGCGCATCACCTTCTCGAACGCGGCCTCGAGCTTCTCGAGGGACGCAAGGGAGCGCGTGTCGCCGTCCTTCAGGTACTTGGCGTATATCTCCGCGGCGGCAAGGTCGGTCTCCTTCTGCCACAGTCCGAGCGTCGCCTTCTCCGCGCCCGTGACCAACGGCTCCGCCGGTGCGGCAGGCGCCGCAGGCGGAGTGCCGGCGCATCCCGCAAGCGCGCCCGCGGCCGCCAGGCAGAACCCTCCCTTTATCACATCCCTTCGAGTAGCTGTATTCATCGTTTCATTTCATTGGCACCCCGTTCTGGCCGGAGGGGATGCGGTTTAGTGTTGCCTTCCGGGCGGTCACCGTGTAACCTGCACGGTTGCGAACCAGCCCGGAGGCGGCGATCGACGACAGCCGCGATCAATGCCGATTCCATAATTTCACTTCTCGCCGTGCTGGGCGCAGTAGCGCTTGCCCTCCTCGGGCTTGCGCGAGCACTGATTGCCC